>NZ_JBHZGN010000013.1:0-173643 GCF_049334135.1 Metapseudomonas cellulosilytica
GCGGGCAAGCAGATCGTTTGCGCGGCGATGCGCAAGCTGCTGCACATCGCCTATGGCGTGCTGAAATCGGGTCGGCCATTCGATCCGAAACTGGCCCTTGCCCACTAAGGGGCAAGACGGTATCTACCAGGGCCGGCCAACCCTCAACGCCAGAGCGCCGTGGCCTGCTCCTTCAGCAGCCGCACGAATTGCGACGCCTCCACCGGCGGGCTGATCAGGTAGCCCTGGATCTCGTCGCAGCGCTGGCTGCGCAGGAAGTTCAGCTGCTCACGGTTTTCCACGCCCTCGGCCACCACTTTCAGCTCCAGGCTGTGGGCCATGGCGATGATCGCGCGGGTGATCGCGGCGTCCTCGCTGCCCGCGGAAAGATCGCGGATGAAGGTCTGGTCGATCTTCACGCAGTCCACCGGGAAGCGCTTGAGGTAACTCAGCGACGAGTAGCCGGTGCCGAAGTCGTCGATCGCCAGCTTCACGCCGAGCTGGCGCAACTGGTGGAAGGTGGCGATGACGTTCTCGACATTCTCCAGCAGGTGGCTTTCGGTCAGCTCCAGCTCCAGCAGGCAAGCCTGCAGCCCGGTCTCTTCCAGCACCTGGCGCACCAGGCTGACCAGGTTGCCCTGGCGCAGCTGGTGCATCGACAGGTTCACCGAGACACGGATATCCGCCAGCCCCTGGCGCTGCCACTCGCGTGCCTGCAGGCAGGCCTGGCGCAGGACGAACTCGCCGATGGGGGCGATCAGCCCGGTCTCCTCGGCCAGGCCGATGAAATCCCCCGGTGGCACCAGCCCCTGCTGCGGATGGCGCCAGCGCACCAGCGCCTCGGCGGCGTTCAGGCTGTCGTCGGCCAGGCTCAGCTTGGGCTGGTAGAAGACCTCCAGCTGGCCTTCATCGATGGCCTTGCGCAACTGGTTCTCCAGTTGCAGGCGCTCCAGGGTGCAGGCCTGGAGGTTGTCGGTGAAGAACTGGAAGGTGTTGCCGCCCAGGTGCTTGGCGTGCTGCATGGCCATGTTCGCCTGGCTGATCAGGGCGGAAATGTCGCGGGCGTTCTCCGGCAACAGGCTGATGCCGAGGGAGCCACTGATCACCAGCTCGTGGCCGCCCACGGTCATGGGCGTGCGCAGCTTGCCGAGCAGGCGGCTGGCCTGACGCGCCAGGCTGGACAGGTTGCCGTAGGCATCGAGGATCACCGCGAACTCGTCGCCGGACAGGCGTGCGATGGTGTCGGCCTCCGGCACCGCCTGGGTGAGGCGGCGGCTGACCTGGCGTAGCAGCTGGTCGGCCACGTCATGGCCGAGGCTGTCGTTGAGCACCTTGAAACGGTCCAGATCGATATGCAGCAAGGCCAGGCTCTGGCCGCTCTGACGCGCACGCTGACTGGCTTCGTGCAGGCGGTCCTTGAACAGGGTGCGGTTGGCCAACCCCGTGAGTTCGTCGTAGTTGGAGAGGTAGCGCAGGCGCTCCTCGGCCTCGCGGCGGGCGGAAAGGTCGGAGAAGAATCCGACTATATGGCTGACGTTGCCCCGCGGGTCGCGCACCACATTGAGCTGCAGCCACTGGGGGTAGAGCTCGCCACTCTTGCGGGTGTCCATCAGTTCGCCCCGCCAGCTGCCGCTCTGCTCCAGCTCCTGGCGGATCAGGTGATAGCGGCGGCGCGCCTCGCGACTGCCGATCAGGTTGACGACGCTGCGGCCGATCACCTCCTCCTGGCGATAGCCGGTGACCTGGCTGAAGGCCGCGTTGGTCTGGATCACCCGGTACTCCGGGTCGAGGATGATGATCCCCTCGCTGGCCGCTTCGAACACCGTGGCCGCCAGGCGCTGCTCCTCGTCCCGCCCCTTGCGTGCGGTGATATCGCGGCGGGTGCCGAGCATGCGCAGCACCTTGCCGCTGTCATCGCGCTCCACCACCCGGCCGCGGTCTTCCACCCAGACCCAGTGGCCGTCGGTGTGGCGCACCCGGTAGTCGATCGAATAACCGTCGGTACGCCCCTTGAGGTGCTCGACCAGGGCCCGGCGCAGCAGCGGCAGGTCGTCCGGGTGCAGGCGCGGCTTGAGGTCGCTGAGCACCCGGGTGACGTCCTCGGCCTCGATGCCGAAGATCGCCTTGAGCTGCGAGTGATGCACCTCGTCGGTTTCCAGGTTCCAGTCCCACAGCCCGAGTTCGCTGGCCTCCAGGGCCAGGGCCAGGCGCGCCTCGCTCTTGGCCAGGGCATGGCTGGCGTCGGCCAGTTCCAGGGTGCGCTGGGCCACGCGCATTTCCAGTTCGCCATGGGCCCGGCGCAGCTCGCGCTCGGCGCGGCGGCGCTGCTCCACCTCGCGGCCGAGCTCTTCATTGAGACCCTCGGCGCGGGCCTTGGCCGCTTCCAGGTGGCTGATCAGCGCCTGATTCTGGAAGCGTTGCAGCAGGCTGCGTTGCACCAGCCGGTTGACCTGCCAGGCCACCACCATGAGCGAGGCGGCGAGTATCACCCCGAGAACGCCCCAGCCCCTGAGCAACGACGTATCGCCCAGCAGCAGCCAGGTAATGGAGGGTACCAGGCAGGGCAAGGCGAAGGTGAGGAAGGCCGAAAGGCTGACGGCGTAGGCGACGCTGGCGGAGAGAATGGCGGCGGCGATCAGGCCGTGGACCAGCGCTTGCTGAAGGAAGGCATCCGGGGGCACCAGGGCCACGGCGGCGAAGGCCAGGGTCAGGCCGGAGGCCCCCGCGCCGAGCAGGAAGGCCCGGTGCCAACGTGGATTGGCCTGTTGCGAAGGCCGCGCCTTATTGAAGGCGGCCACCTGGGTCAGGCGCAGGGTGGCCAGCAGTACCAGCCAGGTCAGCCAACCGCCGAGCAGAAGGCTGTTGCCCGGGCCCCACAGCAGGTAGGCGCAGGCCAGGCCGTTGAGCAGCATGAACAGCGTGGGAACCTGGGAACCCTGGTAAAGCAGGCGCGTGCGTTCGGCGGCAATGTCGGTCGCGAACTGCTGGCGGATCTCGCGGCTGTCGGCCAGCGACAGGCTCGGGCCAACGGGCATGGAATTGGCGGTCATGGTCGCTTTCTTCTTGTATTTATCTGCCTGGCAGGCATTCCCCACGGCCCACGAAGCGAGCCGGGAGCTTACCCGAGCGAATAGTGCTGCCATAGCTTTATGTGCGAGGTCGCAGGCCTGCGCGCCCAACTTTCGGCGAGTCTCCGCCTCGGGAATGCGCGACCGTCCGGCTGACCATCCGGTCGTCGGTTTGCCCTGCCCCAGCCGCGCCCATAGAATGCCGCGATGCGCGACGATCTCTCCCTCCTCCTGAACTCCCTCAACGATGCCCAACGCCAGGCCGTAGCGGCCCCGCTGGGGCGTCAACTGGTGCTTGCCGGCGCCGGTTCCGGCAAGACCCGCGTGCTGGTGCACCGCATCGCCTGGCTGATCCAGGTGGAGCAGGCCTCAGCGCATTCGGTCCTGTCGGTGACCTTCACCAACAAGGCCGCCGCCGAGATGCGCCAGCGCATCGAGCAACTGCTGGGCATCAACCCGGCGGGCATGTGGGTCGGCACCTTCCACGGCCTGGCGCACCGCCTGCTGCGGGCCCACTGGCAGGAAGCGGGCCTTGCCGAGAACTTCCAGATCCTCGACAGCGACGACCAGCAGCGCCTGATCAAGCGGGTGATCCGCGACCTTGGCCTCGACGAACAGCGCTGGCCGGCGCGCCAGGCCCAATGGTTCATCAACGGGCAGAAGGACGAAGGCATCCGTCCGCAGCACATCCAGGCCGGCGGCGACCTGTTCCTCGGCACCATGCTGAAGATCTACGAAACCTACGAGGCCGCCTGCGCGCGCACCGGAGTCATCGACTTCTCCGAGCTGCTGCTGCGCGCCCTCGACCTCTGGCGTGACCGCCCGAGCCTGTTGGAGCACTACCAGCGGCGTTTCCGCCATGTGCTGGTGGACGAATTCCAGGACACCAACGCCGTGCAGTACGCCTGGCTGCGCCTGCTCGCCAAGGGCGGCGAGAGCCTGATGGTGGTGGGCGACGACGACCAGTCGATCTACGGCTGGCGCGGCGCGCGGATCGAGAATATCCAGCAGTTCTCCAGCGACTTCCCCGACACCGAGGTGATCCGCCTGGAGCAGAACTACCGCTCGACCGCGGGCATCCTCAAGGCCGCCAACGCCCTGATCGCCAACAACCAGGGCCGTCTGGGCAAGGAGCTCTGGACCGAGGGCGAGGAAGGCGAGCCCATCGGCCTGTATTCCGCCTTCAACGAGCACGACGAAGCCCGCTACGTGGTGGAAAGCATCGAGAGCGCCTTGCGCGACGGCCTGGCACGCAGCGAGATCGCCATCCTCTACCGCTCCAACGCCCAGTCGCGGGTGCTGGAGGAGGCGCTGCTGCGGGAGAAGATCCCCTACCGCATCTATGGCGGCCAGCGCTTCTTCGAGCGCGCCGAAATAAAGAACGCCATGGCCTACCTGCGCCTGCTCGACGGCCGCGGCAATGACGCCGCCCTGGAGCGGGTGATCAACGTGCCGCCCCGTGGCATCGGCGAGAAGACGGTAGAGAGCATTCGCGAGTTCTCCCGCGTCCACGAAGTCTCCATGTGGGAAGCGATGCGCCTGATGATCGCCAACAAGGCCCTGGCCGGGCGTGCCTCCAGCGCCCTGG
Source organism: Metapseudomonas cellulosilytica (assembly GCF_049334135.1). NCBI lineage: Bacteria > Pseudomonadati > Pseudomonadota > Gammaproteobacteria > Pseudomonadales > Pseudomonadaceae > Metapseudomonas > Metapseudomonas cellulosilytica. The sequence continues at coordinate 4,636 of NZ_JBHZGN010000013.1, forward strand.
CGGCCTTCATGGAGCTGATCGAGAACCTCGCCGCCAAGGTGCTGGACATGCCCCTGCACCTGATGACCCAGACCGTCATCGAGCAGAGCGGCCTGGTGGCCTACCACAAGGACGAGAAGGGCGAGAAAGGCCAGGCCCGGGTGGAAAACCTGGAAGAACTGGTCAGCGCCGCCCGCGCCTTCGAGAACGAAGAGCCCGAGGACGATCTCACCCCGCTGCAGGCCTTCCTCGGCCACGCCTCGCTGGAAGCCGGCGAAACCCAGGCCGACGCCTTCGAGGACAGCGTGCAGCTGATGACCCTGCACAGCGCCAAGGGCCTGGAGTTCCCCCTGGTGTTCCTGGTGGGCATGGAAGAAGGGCTGTTCCCGCACAAGATGAGCATGGAAGACCCGACCCGCCTGGAAGAAGAGCGCCGGCTGGCCTATGTCGGCGTCACCCGCGCCATGCAGCGCCTGGTGCTGACCTATGCCGAAACCCGCCGGCTCTACGGCAGCGAGACCTACAACAAGGTCTCGCGCTTCGTTCGCGAGGTGCCGCCGCAGCTGATCCGCGAAGTACGGCTGAACAACAGCCTCAGCCGCCCCATGGGCGCCGGCAGTCGCCATGGCTCCATCTTCGACGGCGTTGCCGTGCCGGAAACGCCCTTCTCCCTGGGCCAGCGGGTGCAGCATTCGCTGTTCGGCGAAGGCACCATCCTCAACTTCGAGGGCGCCGGCGCCCAGGCGCGGGTGCAGGTGAAGTTCGAAAGCGAAGGCAGCAAATGGCTGATGCTGGCCTACGCCAAGCTGCAGCCGCTCTGAACCGACAACCGCCTCGACCACTGTAGGGGCGAATTCATTCGCCAAGGGCAGCGCAGCTGCCCCATGCACGCCTTAAGGGCGAACCTGCGGTTCGCTTGGCGATTGAAATCGCCCCTACAACGGCACAGCCGGCAGGCTCGCATTCTTCCGCCCGTCCGATCCGCCTGTCACTCGCACAAGCTTGGCCATACTGAGGTGCGGAGGTAATTCCATGCCCCGCTCCCCCAGCGCCCAACAGATACTCGACTGCGCCCTCGACCTGGCCGACGCCTGTGGCTGGGAAGGGCTGCACCTCTTCGCGGTAGCCAATGAACTCGGCGTCGGCCTGGACGCCATCGCCAAGCACTTTCGACAGAAGGACGACCTGGTGGAAGCCTGGTTCGACCGTGCCGACCAGGCGATGCTGACGCGCGGCAAGGGCAGCGACCTCGCGGCCCTGAATGCTGAGAAACGCCTGGAAGAATTGCTGATGGCCTGGCTCGGTGCCCTGGCGTCGCACCGCACGGTGACCGGGCAGATGCTGCTCTACAAGCTCGAGCCCGGCCATTTCCACTTGCAGGTGCTGGGCCTGTTGCGGGTAAGCCGCACGGTGCAGTGGTGGCGTGAGGCGGCACAACGGGAAACCCTGCACCTGTGCCGCATCGCCGAAGAAAGCCTGCTCACCGCCACCTACCTGCGCACCTTCCTGCGCTGGCTGCGCCACCCCATGGAGGATGAAGCCGACCTGCGTGCCGTGCTGCGTCGACAATTGCGCTGCGGTCCCTTGGTGTTCCTGCTGCGCAGATGACCGGCAGGCCGCGGCCGGGCCGTTCGACAAAATCCCGAAACACTCTGCCCCTAGCCATTGCCTGGCCGACTGTGCAGCATGGCGCGCGTGGATTCATAACCAAGAGATGCCTGTGATGCGCCGATTCCTCAGTATTGCCCTGGCCCTTTGCGTCGGCCTGACGCTCAGCCTGGATGTCAACGCCGCCAAGCGACTGGGCGGCGGCAAGTCCTTTGGCTCCGCGCCGACCCACCAGACCCGCCAGGCCCAACCCGCCCAGCAAGCCCCGAACAGCACCGCCACCGCGCCGATGGCCGGTCGTCAGCCTGCGGCCGCGAGCGGTGCTTCCCGATGGCTCGGCCCGCTGGCCGGTATCGCCGCCGGCGGCCTGCTGGCGTCCATGTTCATGGGTGACGGTTTCGAAGGCATGCAGATCTTCGACTTCCTGATCATGGGCCTGATCGCCTTCCTGATCTTCCGCTTCCTGGCGGCGCGCAAGCGTGCCCAGCACCAGGGCCACCCGGCCGTGGCGGGCCACGGCCCGGCACCCTTCCAGCGTGAAATGCCGCAGCAGCAGGCGCCGATCTTCGGCAGTGCCGCGCCGGCCGTAGCCCAGCCGTCCTTCAATGCCCCCAGCTGGTTCAACGAACAGCGCTTCATCGAAGCCGGCCGCGAGCACTTCATGGCCCTGCAACAGCACTGGGACGCGGCCGAGATGGACAAGATCGCCGAGTTCGTCACCCCGCAGATGCTCAGCTTCCTCAAGGAAGAACGCGCCAGCCTGGGCGACGCCTACCAGTCCACCTACATCGACAACCTCCAGGTACAACTGGACGGCATCGACGAACTGGGTGACAAGACAGTCGCCACCCTGACCTTCAACGGCGTTTCCAAGTCCTCGCGCTTCGACCAGGGCGAGGTGTTCAGCGAAAGCTGGCGCATGGAGCGCGTGCACGGCGACAACCAGCCCTGGCTGGTGGCAGGCATCCGCCAGAACTGATCGACGTTGCAACGCAGAACCCCGGGCTAGTCCCGGGGTTTTTCATTGGCGCCGGCCCCCACCCCGCCGCCAGCGGCGACGGGCGATGGAGCGGCGGAACCAGAAGGGCGGCGGTACCGGGGGACGGGCAGTGCCCTTAATGGCAGAGCTCACACACTTCGGCATGCGGCACCAGCTTCAGGTAGTCGTCCATGCGCATGTGCACCAGGTTCTCGTGATCGCCGGCCTCCAGGTAGATATCCCGCTGCCGCGTGAGTTGCGGGTCCACCAGCATGTTCATGCCATAGGGCTCGCCCACGGCCGGCAGGGCGCCGAGTTCGCAGTCCTTGAACAGGCCGGCCAGGGTGGCCTCGTTGGTGAGTTGCCAGGTCTTGGCGTCCTTGCGCACCTTGCCCACGTCCAGATGCCGGCTGGCGGGTACCACTGCCATGAGGAAATGACCTTGGCGGTCGTCGAGGATCACCGGCTTGGCCAGGCGCTCGGCGGGCACATTGGCCACCCGCGCCGCCTCCAGGCTGGTGGCCGAGTGCGGGTGCGGTACCAGGTCGAACTGGGCATGGGCACGCTCCAGGCTGCGCTGCAGGGTTGCGGCCATTCGCATGATGCACCTCCTGTGGATGAGAGGGTCGTAGGGCTGCCTCGCGCAGCCGGATCGATGCTCAAAGTTTAGCCAGCCCATCCCGGCCCGGCCGAGCAGTTGGTACTGAACAGCGCGCCCTAAAGCAGTCCGGGGTCTATGGGGGCGCAGGCTCTTCATCGACTGCGCTTTTTTCTTCCCGGCTCCGGCTACTGTATAAAGCGCATCCCAATGCATGAGGGTCTGCCGCCATGGAAGAAGTCATCGAACAGCTGCGCGAACTCAACGAGCCGGTACCGGTTCCCCTGGAACTGCCGGACGAGGAATTGCTGGTGGAGATCGAGGAGCAGTTGTTGATCAACCTGCCCTTCGAGCTGCGCGAGTTCCTGCTCAAGGTCAGCGACGTGGTCTATGGCCGCCTGGAGCCGGTGACGGTCACCGACCCGCAGTCCCACACCTACCTGCCGGAAGTCGCCGCCGTCGCCTGGGACCTGGGCGTACCGCGCGACCTGGTGCCGCTCTGCCAGGACGGCCGCGACTACTATCTGGTCGATGGCGAAGGTGAAGTGGTGCTGTGGGACGGCGACGAGGAAGAACTCACCGACGAAAGCTGGGACTCGGTGTGGCACTGGGCGCGGGACGTCTGGCTGGCCAGCTGAATCCCATTGAACCCGGGAGGCGGGAGCAACGTCGTTGCCCGGTAAGGTGCGCCATGCGCACCCGCGATCGAACAGCGCGCAAGAGCCAATTCCGCAGCGCACCCGACGGCGTGCGTCTCGCGTCGCCCCTCAGCGGTGATGATCCTGGTTCTGCTCCAGGGTCTCCATCAGGGCGATCTGCATGCGTGAATGCACGCGGATCAGCCAGCGCCAGAGCAGCGCACTGACGCCCGCCGCCAGCAGGGCGATCAGCACCAGCAGTTCCAGCGTGGGCAGAATGCTCGCCGACAGCGCCATCAGCAGCAGCATGATGCCCAGCAGCGAGAGCAGTGGAATGACCTCGGCGATCACCTTGCGCACCCGCTCGGTGTGGCGGCCGGCCTGGTCCGGGCTCACGCCCATCTCCGCCAGCAGCATGGAAAGCGCCTTGAGCTTGCGGTAGGCGGCGATCAGGAAGGGCAGCGAGAGCAGCAGCGCACCGCCCCAGATCAGCGCCTTCTGCTGGTTGGGCGAGCTCACCCAGTCGCTCAGGTACTCAGCCAGGGTGCTGGCGAAGTAGGCACTGCCGAGGAAGATGGCCACCACCAGCGCCAGGTTCACCAGCACCTGCAGCAAGATCTTGCGGATCATCTTCGCCAGCACCGCGCCCTGGCCCTGGGGCTGGATGCTGCGCAGCCAATCGCCGTAATGGCCGAACACCCGCGCCAGCGGGCGTGGCATCACCTTGGCCAGCTTGATCGACAACGGGTCGGCGGCGCGGATCAGGTAGGGCGTCAGCAGGGTGGTGATGGCCGACACCGCTACCGCCACCGGGTAGAGGAAGTCACTGGTGACCTGCAGGGTGATGCCCAGCGCGGCGATGATGAAAGAGAACTCGCCGATCTGCGAAAGCCCCATGCCGACCCGCAGCGAGGTGCGGCCGTCATTGCCGGCGATGAAGGCGCCGAGGCCGCAGGACACCATCTTGCCCAGCACCACGGCCAGCGTGATGACGGCGATCGGCCAGGCGTACTCCACCAGTACCTTCGGGTCGATCAGCAGGCCGATGGCGACGAAAAAGATCGCGCTGAACATGTCGCGCACCGGCTCCACCAGGCGCTCGATCTGCGCCAGCTGGCGCGACTCGGCCATGATCGCGCCGATCAGGAAGGCGCCCAGCACCATGCTGTATTCCAGCTTGACCACCAGCAGGCAGAAGCCGAAGCACAGGCCGAGCACCGTCACCAGCAGCATCTCGTTGCTTTCGAAACTCGCCACGTAGGCCAGGAGGCGCGGCACCAGCAGGATGCCGATGACCAGCGCGACGATCATGAACAGGCTCAGCTTGCCGACGGTGGCGAACACCTCGCCGGTTTCCACCGAACCGCTCACGGCGATGCCCGAGAGCAGCGCGATGATGCCGATGCCGAGGATGTCTTCGACGATCAGCACGCCGAAGATCAGCTGGGCGAAGCGCTCGTTCTTCATCTTCAGGTCGCTGAGGGCCTTGACGATGATGGTGGTGGAGGAAATGGCCAGGATAGCGCCGAGGAACAGCGAATCCATGGTGCCCCAGCCGAAGTAACTGCCTATCTCGTAGCCGATCCAGATCATCAGCACGATTTCCAGGAAGGCGGCGATGAAGGCGGTGGCCCCCACCCGGAACAGCTTGGCCAGGCTGAACTCGAGCCCCAGGCAGAACATCAGGAAGATCACCCCCAGCTCAGCCAGGGTCTTGATGGTTTCCTCGTCGTGGATCAGTTCGAAGGGCGGCGTATGCGGGCCGATGATGAAGCCGGCGACGATGTAGCCCAGCACCACCGGTTGTTTGAAGCGATGAAAAAGGATGGTCACCATGCCCGCGACCAGCATGATCACGGCAAGATCCTGGATGAAAGCGATGGCATGCATGGCGGTTCACTCCTTTTCTGTAATGCGCGGCAAAGCGGGCCCGCGCGGGCTACTCGCTTGGCTCCTGCGGAACCACGTAGGAAATAGGGAAGTTGGGGCTAGGAACCGTCGCAGGTTATCACCGCGGCCGGCCATGCCAGACCGGCGCAATACGCGGTAACACTTGCTCTGGAAGCCGTCGGGAGCGAAGCCGGCTCGCTCCCGCGGGACAGGGTGATCAGCCGCTGCGGGCCTGGGCGAAATCCAGATCCAGGAGGTTCAGCAGCACCTGCCCGAAATAGGACAGGTCCTGTTCGATGGCGATGCGCGCGGTCTTGCCATCGCCGGCCTGCAGCGCCTTGAAGGCGTCCTCGTGGAAATCGTTGAGACGCAACGAAAGGTCCGCCTCGGTGAACAGGCGATTGAAGAAGGGGCCGACCTGCAGCCAGAGGGATTCGATGGTGCGAAGCAGCACGGGATTGCCGCAGGCGCCGTAGAGCACCCGGTGGAACTGGCTGTTGGCGGTCAGGTAGCCCTGCACGTCGCGCCGCTCGATGGCGCTGTCCATGCGCACCATGCAGCCTTGGAGAGTCTCCAGCTCCTCGCTGGCCAACCGGTCCGCCGCCGCTTCCACGGCCATGCCTTCCACGGCCATGCGCACCTGGTAGATCTGTCTGAAGCGTTCGCGGGTCATGGGCGGCACGCGCACCGAGCGCTGTGGCTCGCCCTCCAGGGCTCCTTCGGCCACCAGGCGCTGCAAGGCGGCGCGCACCGGCATCGGGCTGGTGCCCCAGGCGGCGGCGAGATCGCGGATCTTCAAGCGCTCGCCGGGTTTGAACTGGCCTGCCAGGAGGCCTTCGCGTAGTCGTTGGTACAGCTGTTCCTGCAGGTTCTCGGCCATGGGCATATCACCGTGCGAGGGCCGGCGGTGCCGGCAGTTGGTTCAGAGTCAGGCTGCAGTTACGCATGTCTTGGTCGCCTATCTGTCTTGGGGTTGTTGTCGGGCTGACGCCAGGATGAGGGGCTGCGGAGTGTATCGCGGCCACTATCTCGCCATCCGCTGTGCTTTCGCCGAAAACGGGTGAGCCGGCGTCTTGGGAATCACAGCTGCCGAGCGCATCGACCGAGACTTTCGCCCATGCCTGTGATCACAAATTCAGTTTCAACTTAAATTTCAGGGCCATTTTCCGCAAGTCTTGACAGAATTGTGATCACAAAACAGGATGTGCAGAAATTCGAACGAGGTGTTCAACATGACTGCCAGTGGGATCAGCCAAGCCGCCGTGGAAACCTTTGCCGCCCGCGAGCGCGCCCGTTTCCTCGAGCGCAATCCGAAATCCGTCGCTCTCGCCGAACGCGCGCACAAGTCCCTTTACGCCGGCGTGCCGATGCACTGGATGGCCGACTGGTCCACGCCCTGCCCGCTGTTCGTCGAGCGCGCCAAGGGCGCCCGCTTCTATGACGTCGACGGCCACGAATACATCGACTTCTGCCTGGGTGACACCGGCACCATGTTCGGCCACTCCCCGGACCCTGTCGCCCGCGCCATCGCCGAACAGGCGGGCAACGGCCTGACCACCATGCTCCCGGGCGAGGACGCGGTGGTCTGCGGCGAGCTGCTGGCCGAGCGCTTCGGCCTGCCCTACTGGCAGGTGACTGCCACCGCCACCGACTCCAACCGCTATGTGTTGCGCTGGGCCCGCGCCATCACCGGGCGCAAGACCCTGCTGGTGTTCGACGGCTGCTACCACGGCACCGTGGACGATGTGATGGTGCGCTACCGCGACGGCGAGACCGTGCACCGCTCCGGCCTGGTGGGCCAGGCCTACGACCTCACCCAGTACAGCCGCGCCATCCCCTTCAACGACGTCGAAGCCCTGGAAGCCGCTCTGGCTGAAGGCGACGTCTGCGCCCTGCTCTGCGAGCCGGCCATGACCAACATAGGCATGGTCCTGCCCGATCCGGGCTTCATGCAGAAATGCCGCGAGCTGACCCGCAAGTACGGCACCCTGTTGATCATCGACGAGACCCACACCATCTCCACCGATATCGGCGGCTGCACCCGGCTGTGGAACCTCGACCCGGACTTCTTCGTGGTCGGCAAGCCCATTGCCGGTGGCGTTCCGTGCGGCATCTTCGGCTGCAGCGCGGAGATGGCGGAGAAGATGCTCGCCTCGCGCAAGCAGGCCCAGCAGGACAGCCATGGCCACGGCCACAGCGGCATGGGCACCACCCTGTCGGCCAATGCCCTGGCGATGCACTGCATGCGCGCCAACCTCGAACAGGTGATGACCCAGTCGGCCTACGACCACATGCTGCCGCTGGCCAAGCGCCTGGCCGACGGCTTCCGCAGCCTGATCGCCAAGCATGACCTGAAGTGGTCGGTGACCGAGTTGGGCGCCCGCAGCGAGTTCCAGTTCTGCCCGGTGTCGCCACGTACCGGCGCCGAGGCCGAGGTGGCCTTCCACGATGAGCTGCAGATGGCCCTGCACCTGTACCTGATCAACCGCGGCATCCTGATCACGCCGTTCCACAACATGACCCTGTGCTGCCCGGCCACCTCCGAGGCCGACGTGGACCAGCTGATCGCCACCCTGGACGGCGCGCTCGCCGAGTTGTTGGCCATCCCCGGCGCCCGCGAATGATCCGTAGGGTGCGCCGCGCGCACCAAAAAACCGAATGAAGGTGCGCACGGCGCACCCTACCGAGAGAACCACCATGCAATTCGCCAATCCCCAGGAAGCCCGCGACTTCCTCGAACAACATCCGCAAGTGCGCAGCATCGAGCTGATGCTGATCGACGCCAACGGCATCCCCCGCGGCAAGCTGCTGCACCGTGACGAGCTGCTGCCGATCTTCGAGAACGGCCGTCCGCTGCCCAGCTCCATCCTTTCCCTGACCATCCAGGGCGAGGACGTCGAAGCCAGCGGCCTGGTCTGGGAAGTGGCCGACGCCGACTGCTGGACCTACCCGGTGCCCGGCTCGCTGTCGCTGCAGCCCTGGCGCGCCACGCCCACCGGCCAGGTGCAGGTGAGTATGCACCCGACCCAGGGCCTGCCGGCCACCCCCGGTGATCCCCGGCATGTGCTGGCCCGCGCCATCGACCGGCTCAAGGCCGACGGCTACCACCCGGTGATGGCGGTGGAGCTGGAGTTCTACCTGCTGGACAAGAACCGCGACGCCAACGGCCGTCCGCAGCCGGCGCTGCAGATGAATGGCGTGCGGCCCCAGGCGCCGCAGGTCTATGGCGTCTACGAGCTGGAACAGCTGCAGCCCTTCCTCGACGACCTCTACGCCGCCTGCGAGGCCCAGGGCCTGCCGGTGCGCACCGCCATCTCCGAATACGCCCCCGGCCAGCTGGAGCTGACCCTCGAGCACCGCTTCGACGCACTCCAGGCGGTGGACGAAGGCATCCGCTACAAGCGCCTGGTCAAGGGCGTGGCCAACAAGCACGGCCTGCTCGCCTGCTTCATGGCCAAGCCGTTCGGCGACCTCGCCGGTAGCGGCCTGCACATGCACGTGAGCCTGGCCGACGAACAGGGCAACAACCTGATGGCCAGCGAAGACCCCCACGGCACCCCGCTGCTGCGCCACGCCATCGGCGGCATGATGGCCACGCTGAACGACGCGCTGGCGATCTTCTGCCCGAACGCCAACTCCTACCGCCGCTTCCAGGCCAACAGCTACGCGCCGCTGGCCAAGAGCTGGGGGGTGAACAACCGCACCGTGTCGTTCCGCGTGCCGGGCGGGCCGGCCAAGAGCCGTCACGTCGAGCACCGCATCTGTGGCGCCGATGCCAACCCCTACCTGGCGGCGGCGGCGATCCTCGCCGGTATCCACAAGGGCATTCGCGAGCAGATCGACCCGGGCGAGCCCATCGTCGGCAATGGCTACGAGCAGGCCCGCGAAACCCTGCCCACCGACTGGCTGACCGCGCTGCGCAACCTGGAGCAGTCGGCCTGGGCCAAGGAGGCGCTTGGCGAGGACTTCCTGAAGATCTTCCTCGCCATCAAGTGGGAGGAATTCCGTCAGTTCGTCAGCGAAGTCGGCGAGCAGGACTGGCGCTGGTACCTGACCCACGCCTGATGGCGGACCCGAGATCCGGAGCGACGCCCGGCCGATCCGGCCGGGCGCTGATGTTTTCCCGGCCGCCTGCTAGGCTCACTGGCATCATCCCCTTCCAGGCCCGCCCGATGAAGGCTGCGATCGTCGCGCTGCTGCTCCTGACCCTCGGCGTATGCCAGGCGGAGTCATTGCGCGTCGGCCTGGAAAGCCAGGACTACCTGCCCTATTACCGCGCCCTCCCCGGACAGCCCGCCGAAGGTTACGCGATCGCGCTCCTGCAGCGCTTCGCCATCAGCCAGGGGCTGACCCTGGAACTGGAAGCCTTGCCGATCAACCGCCTGCACCGCCAGCTGCAGACCACCGACCGGCTGATGCTGGTGTTCCCCGACAACCCCGCGTGGTCGCGCCAGCTCAAGACCGACGCGCAGCTGCACTACAGCCGTCCGGTGATCCGCATCGTCGACGGCAGCCTGGTGCTGCGCGAGCACCTCGGGCGTGGCGTCGAGGCGGTACGCCGCCTCGGCACGGTACGCGGCTTCACGCCCGAAGCCTGGCAGGAGCGGCTGCAGGGCGGCCAGGTGCAGCTGGTGGAAGCCGGTGATATCGGCAGCCTCGTACGCATGCTGCTGCGCCTGCGCATCGACGCCATCTACGCCAATCCGGAAGTGCTGCACCACTACCTGGAAACGAACACCGACCTGGGCGGCGACCGCCTGCTGCTGGACCCTGGGCTGCCCCTGGCGCGGACCGCCTTCCATGCCAGCAGCCTGAAGCACCCGGAAATCCTCGAAGCCTTCGACCGTTTCCTCATCGAGCAGAGCGACGAACTGGCGGAGCTGCGCCGCCAGCACGGTCTGGCCTGCGGGCCCAGCGACCTGGTGGAAGAGCACCCGGCCTGCCAGGAGCCCGGCGAAACGCCCTGATCCCAGAGTTACCCACAGGCGGTCCTGAATTTACGTGATACTCAGGCTGTGGCGCCCAGCCGTGCGCCCGCGTCTATCCCAGACAGACCCCACAGCGACGAGGCCAGCATGGAACCCGGAACCGCACAACTTTCGATGACCGTCCTCATGACCCCGGACATGGCCAACTTCTCCGGCAACGTCCACGGCGGCACCCTGCTCAAGTACCTCGATGAAGTGGCCTACGCCTGCGCCAGCCGCTATGCAGGCCGCTACGTGGTCACCCTCTCGGTGGACCAGGTGATCTTCCGCGAGCCCATCCACGTGGGCGAACTGGTCACCTTCCTCGCCTCGGTTAACTACACCGGCAACACCTCCATGGAAGTAGGCATCAAGGTGGTCACCGAGAACATTCGCGAGCGCTCGGTACGCCACACCAACAGCTGCTTCTTCACCATGGTCGCCCTGGACGACGAGCGTCGCCCCGCAGCGGTACCACCGCTGGAGCCGGTAACCACCGACGAGAAGCGCCGTTTCGCCCAGGCCAAGCAGCGGCGGCAGATCCGTCAGGAACTGGAGAAACGCTACCAGGAGATGCGCGAGGGCAGCTGAGCCCTCGCTTTTCCACGTCCTCCCCAATTTCAGTGGAAGGCCCTGTGGATAAGGTGTAGACCGAGCGCCACACGCCAGCCACCGCGGGCTTTCCCACCCCCTGTCTATTTTCTGAACGTTTTCAGTCACTTGTGTCGTTCGTTGCGCACAGATGCTGTGCAACAGACTGTGGATAAACTGTTCGGACAAGGCTGCACGCCGCGCCAGCCGTGACATTGGCTCAAGCGATCAGTTTCTGATCAGCTCCGGCCGGCGGTTGGCCGTCGCGTCCCCTCCATTCTCGGTAACTGCCGCGAAAGACCCATTCCAGAGCCGTTTCCCCCAAATCCCGTGGATGGTCTTGGGGATAACTTGTCTATGGATGCCCAGAGCCCAGCAATGGCGCAGCTTTCCACCACTTGTACACTTATCGAGCAAAATCATAGGGATAACTCATCCATTGCACACAGAATCTGTGCAGCCATCTGTGGATAAACTGTGTGGCCAACCCGGAAAGCCACGATTGTCATGGCCTGCGCTGATCTGTTCATTTTCTGATCAGCATGCCTGGGCGATTCCCACACTGTGCATAACCTTCCCTGCAAGAACCCGCCCCTTCGCTCCCATCTGCCCTGCAGGGTGCGCCGTGCGCACCAACGAACCTCACTGCGCCAGACTACCGATGCGCACAACGCAGCCTAGGGACGCCAAAATCAGCTTCGCCTGAGGTATCGGGCCCCACCGCGCTCAGCACCAACCTACGGTTTGTGCATCGTTGGTGGATCTGTGCACGGGGCAAGCGTTCTTTTACCCAAATCCCGTGGATGCAGTTGTGGATAAGCTGTAGTTCGTCTGCCGAGTGCCAGATTTCCCGCGGCCTGCAGGGATTTGTACATTTTTCGTTCTATTTCAATAAGTTGCATTAGGCCTTGCACACATTATCTGTGCAGGCAATTGTGGATAACCTGTTTGGCCATGCTTGAAGGGCACGGCCGGCGCGGGCTGCGGACTTCTGATTATTTATTGACCGCTTCTCCCTGTGCCGTGCAAAGCCCGCAAACCCACCTGCGGGCTGGCGCTGGTCGCAGCGAGGCCCAATGACTGCTCGCCTGGATCACGGGCTGCTTGTCGACGGGCTGAGGCCACCTATGCCTGCGCAATCCAGAGTTCATGGCGTTCCGCTGCATCTGTGCACAGGGCGACGGGCATTCGTACCCTGTTTTACCCAAATCCCGTGGATGCAGCTGTGGATAAGCTGTAGTTCGAGCGCCAGGCGCCAGAACCGCCGCGGCTTTCCGTCAATTGCTCGTTTTTCGTTCTACTTCAATCGCTTAGCACACATTATCTGTGCAACCGCTTGTGGATAAGCTGTTTGGCCATCGCTACGTCCCCTGAACTGCGCGTTCTCCAGACGATTGATCACGTCTTGACCAGCGCGCATAAGGGACCAGGGGCAGTGAAGCCGGACTAGCTGATTCCAAGGCTTCGAGAAAACAACCCACAGTCCCCCGCAGGGTTTTTCCACGCTTGTTCCCAGATTACGTGGATGGACCTGTGAATAAGATGTCCATGGATGCCTGGACCCCAGGTCCCGCGCGACCTCCCAGGGGTTGGACATTTTTCGAGCAATTTCAATGAGTTATCCCACCGGCTGCACACAGAATCTGTGCAACCGGCTGTGGATAAGCTGTGCGGACCACGCTACGGCCCAGGAATCACGCGGGCTGCGTGGGGCTGATCAATAAACGATCAGCCCACGCAAGGCTGAGTTATCCCCCGCAACAGCCGCACACGGACATGACCCCCGGCTCGGTGGTCTTCCAGTTGCCGTTCCAACCACCGTTGCCGCTGCATACCTGTGGGCAAGTCTGCGCGGCCTGGCTGTTGTTCCAGATCGGGCCTGCCTGCACGTCCTGCGGGGTGGCGCACTGACCCTGCATCACATCATCGAAGATGTGGCTCAGCTTGGCCCAGGGAATGGTGTTGCTGTTCCCGCTGCCGCTGAAATTGTGGCAACCGAAGCAGTTGGAGATGAACGACTGGGTCGGGTCGACGTTCTGGAAGGTGGTTTCCATCACCGTATTGGCCAGGCGCATGGAGCCGCGCTGGTTGGCGAAGGTGGAAGACGGCTGGGTGACGTCGTTCTCCCAGAGCGCGCCGACGTTCATGTAGTTCTGCCAGACGGCCATGGGGTTATCGCTGGACATGGCCGAGAGGAAACCCTGGATTTGGCTGTTCAGGCCGTCGATGTCGGCGTAGTTGGTGGACGCTTCATGGTCGGAGGGGTCAGTGCCGTCGCGGTAGACCCGGCAAATTTCCGAGGGTGTACCGGTGAGGCTCGTGCTAGGCGTAGCCTGGTTCAGGTTGCAGGTCGATGGCGGGTTATCCACAGCACAGGTCGGGCTGGTAAAGGACCAGCCGCCCGCCGGTGCGGTACCCGGACTGCTGCAGTCCGGCGCATTGCTGCGGTGCTCGAAGGTGGCCCAGATGAACTCGGGATGCAGCGTCGTGGCAATGGCCATGTGGAATCCCGCCATCCCCAGCAACTCGTTGCCCGGCACACCGTCCACGTTCGCCTCTATCCAGAAGTAGTTGGGCTTGTCGGCATCGGTGATGATGCGCCAGGCGGTCTTCAACTCAGTGGTGCCGGACGGATAGTTCAATGCACTCTGGATCTGCGGAATGTTGCACAGGCTCTGGCTGAAGCGGATCTCGTAGAAGGCCACGTTGCCGTTCTGGTCGAAGATGGTGGCCCCTCCACCAGCCTGGCCGGTGCGCTCAGGCAGCGTGAAGGGAGTGTTGGCGTCCATGGGCTTCTCCCGGTGCACGAACATCACTTCGGCCTGATTTGCAGGGTCGCAGGAGTTGGTGCCGGTGGCCTGGAGAATGGGGTAGTTGGTGTTTACCTGGAAGTTGCGCAGGCTCGGGTCGCCCTGGGACGGACTGACCAACTGGAAGAACCACTGCCAGGCGAACTGGTAGAAATCGCAGAACTGCGCATTGCTGCCGTTGGGGATTTCGCTGGGCGGGTTGGGATTGGTGATCCAGTCCTGGCTGGCACTACAGGCGGGTGCCGCCGCCTGTGCTGGCGCACAAACCAGCAGCGGACTGACGAGAACCAGCGTCAGGAGCAGCAGCCAGGCAACACGAAATGTCCTTGTAGCATTCATCTTCCCTCTCCTTCTTCTCTCATCGAGGCACGGGCCAGCCGAGCTCCGCGACGTGCGCAAGCCCTTGGCCCGATGCGGCGCATCGCCAAGAAACAGAGGGGCAGATGATTCGTCCGAGGTCGCGCATTGCGCGGGGGCTGGCGTCCTGCCGGCGGGTGCTCCTTGCGATGGATTCAGGCTAGAAGAGGCGTCGGAAACCGGCAAACCCCGCTGCCGAGCGGCGCCTGTGGATAACCCGAGGAGGGACTCGCGGGGCCCGGCAGCCCCGCGAACCTGCGTCAGTGCTGGTGCTCGGCGGCGACCGCCGGTGCCTCCTTCTGTACATGGATTTCCACCTCCAGATCGCCCGCCTTCTGGAAGTGCAGGGTCATGGGAAACTTGTCACCGTCGTTCAGCGGCTGCTTCAGGCCGAACATCATCAGGTGGTAGCCGCCCTGCTCCAGGCGTGCCTCGCCGCCGGCGGGAATGTCCAGACCGCCCTGAACCTGCTGCATCTTCATCAGGCCGTCCTTGTGCAGGTGCTCGTGGATCTCGGTCTTGCCGGCGCGGGCGGTATCGGCGCCGAGCAGCTTGTCGGCCTCCGCGCCCTTGTTGTGGATAACCAGGTAGGCGGCACCATTGGGCGATACCGCCGGCACGGCCATGGCCCAGGGGTGCTCGATATGCAGCGACCCCAGGTTGTAATCGTGGGCGGCCAGGGTAGCGGAACAGCTCAGCAGGGCCCCCAGGGCCAGCAATGTCTTGCGCATGTTGGAACTCCATTCGTTCGATTGACTGACGCCCGCCCCCAGCGAGCGCCGATTGCTCTCCATCGCAGACGCGGCAACGGCGCCGCGCCGGCATCGCCAGCCTAGCCGGCTACCACCTTGCTGCCGCCGATGCGTGACAGCACCAGCCAATCCAGCGCCCAGACCGCCGCCAGGGACAGACCCACCAGCGGGAAGGCGATGCCGAGACCGATCATGATCACCACCGCGGATTTCCACAACGGCAGGTCATGACGCAGCGGCGGCACGCCGAGGCTGCCCTGCGGGCGGCGCTTCCACCACATCACCAGGCCACTGACTGCGCTGAGCAGGATCAGCAGGCAAACGCCGAACATCAGCAGCTGGTTGGCCAGGCCGAAGAACTTGCCTTCGTGCAGCACCACGCCCATTTCCACGCTCCGGGCCACCAGGCCGTAGTCCTGCCAGCGGATGTCCGCCAGCACCTTGCCGCTGTACTGGTCCAGATGCAGGGTGGCGTCGTTGCGTGGGTCGTCGGCGAATACGGCAATGCTGTAGACCCCACTGGCATCGGCCGGCAGGGTGATGCTGTAACCCGGCACCACGCCGCGCTCGCGGGCGGTGTCCACCACCTGCTGCAGGCTCACTTGCCCGGCGTTGGATGCCGTGCCCGCCGCGGCGTGCGCCTTGTGCGCAGCATGCGGATCGGAGACCGGCATCGGTGTGTTCTCCACCGCCCAGGCCACCGTCTGGTCTGCGGCCGTGTTCAGGCTGCGGGCCTGCTGGTCGGACTTGGGCACCTCGTTCCACATGGCGGTCGGGAAGCGGTTCCAGACATCGGCGAATTGCTCGCCCCAGAAACCGGTCCAGGTCATCCCGGTAAGAAGCATGAACAACAGCAGCAGCGAGCCCCAGAAACCGGTGACCGCATGCAGGTCACGCCAGAACAGGCGCCCACGGTTGGCCAGGCGGGGCCAGAACACGCCACGCAGGCCCTGGCCGCGCGGCCACCAGAGGTAGAGGCCGGACACCACCAGCACGATGGCCCAGCCGGCGGCCAACTCGATCAACCGGTCGCCGATGGTGCCGATCAACAGCGTGCCGTGCAGCGAACGGGCGATCGCCTGCAGGTTGTTCTGCGCGTCCTGGGTGCCCAGTACCTGGCCGCTGTAGGGGTCGAGGAAAAGGTTGGTCTTGCGCCCTTCGAGGCCGACCACGAACTGCGCGCTGTGATCGGCATCCACCGGCGGCAAGTACTGGCTGACGGTGGCCTGCGGATAGGCCTGGCGCAGCTTCTCCAGCTGCTGGTCGGCACTGAGGGCCTGGCCGGCGGGGCGGACCTGCATCAGGTCGGCGTAGAGCAGGTTGTCCAGCTGCGGTTTGAACAGGTAGATGCTGCCGGTGACCGCCAGCATGATCATGAAGGGGATGACGAAGAGCCCGGCATAGAAATGCCAGCGCCACGCCAGGTTGTAGAACGAGACAGTGTTCTTCGACATTGTCGTGCTCCCTGATGAACCAGTGGTCCGCGCGCACGCGCGCCGGACGGGCCGGGGTTTGTGCGGGGAAAAAGGGGGGTGATTGGCTCAGGAAAACGCGACGGGGGGAGCGCGGGTCAGGGCACCGGGGAAGACCGCCTGCGAGCGGTGGCCGGCCTGGGTCTCAGGTGTTGGCTGCGGGCTGGCCGCATCGGCCAGAGCCAGCCCGTGAGGGGCGGTCGAGCCAAGGGCCGGCGAATTGAACAGCAGGGTGCAGTAACCGCACTTGGCCCAGGACAGCTCGTGTTCGGGCATCGCCGGCTGGTGGCTTGGCCCACTGTGTTCGGTGGAGCAGGCCAGTTCGCCCATCCAGGCCGGCACCCCTGCCTGGCCCATGTCCCGGGCCTGGGACACCAGCGGACCGACGAACACCAGCAGCATGGCCAGAAGGCCAAGCCAGGCGCCACGTTGTCGTGCTGTGCCGTAGGTCACAGGAAGGTTTCCATTCCAGTCAATCGGGGGGCGCCTATGCTAGCCAAGCGCCTGCTCGGGTTGAAGCCTAGTCGCTGGGACAGAAGGCCGCAGGCCGGACACGCAAGTTTTCCCGCCGTTCGGCACCGAGCCAGCACCGACCAGGCAACCCGGAACAAACCGCATCGAACTGGCCCTCTGAAACTACCGCGGATGGTTTAAGCTTGCTCCTATGCTTCCGGAGTCATCATGCTGAGCCTGGCTGACGTTTTCCTACTGATGTTGTTCGCCGCTGGCGCAGCCTGGCTGTGGCGCAGTCATGGCGTGCGCGAGCGCGCCCTGGTTCTGGCCAAGCAGCACTGCGCACGGCTCGATGTGGAACTGCTGGACGGCAACGTCGCCTTTCGCCGCCTCGCCCTGGTGCGGGACGGCAAGGGTAATCGCCGCCTGGCGCGCATCTTTGACTTCGAATTCACCGTCACCGGTGAGCAGCGCCTGACCGGCAGCCTGCAGATGTTCGGTAACCACCTCGGTCGCATCGACCTCGAGGCCCATCCCTTCAGAGCCGAGGCGCAACACGAAGGCAAGGTTATCCACATGAACGAATGGCGGCGTAACCATCCCAAGCCGGATGAACAGCGCCGGGTGGATTGAGCGACCCTGACCCGTGTTCCCGCGCGCCCTGAGGCGTTTTTTCCCGGGGTACCGCCGCGCAACCTGTGGACAAGCTCCCACTACACCGCTTCCCGGTGCTGATCGCTCATGCCTTGTGCAGGAGGAACCCGGCCGTGCGCTGGGCGCTCGCCTGGGGAAATTCCTGCATGAAGCAGTGACCGCCTTCCACCACCTGGGTACTGACGTGGCCATTGAGGGCGGCAAGGCGTGCCACCGCCTTGGCCACGAAGGGATAGCTGTGCTGGCCGTGGAGAATCAGCGTCGGGGTGACGATGCGGCCCAATGACGGCCACAGGCGTTTCGGGAAGGAGCTGAAGATCTCCGCCTCGCGGCTCGGCCGGCACTTCAGCTCGACGCCGTTATCCACAGCCTTGATCGCGTGCTCCACATAGCCCTGCAGCGCCTCCTCGGTCCAGCCTTTGAAGATGCCGCGGCCATGCAGGCCATTCCAGGCCGCCTGGCGGTCGGCCCAATGGTTGCGCCGCGCCCGCGCACGACTGGCCATGGTGGTGCGCCGGTGCAGGCCAAGGACTTCGGAGAAGGCCATCACACCGACCATGGCCGGTGTGAAGATCACCGGGTCGAGCAGCACGGCGCGGCTGAACAGCTCGGGATGGCGGGCCAGGATCAGGCTGGTCAGCACGCCGCCGAAGCTGTGCCCGACGGCCAGGCGCGGCACTTCGCCGAACGGCCCGCGCCCGGCTTCGAAGGCCTCCACCGCCAGTTCCGCATTGCGGTTCCAGCCAAGAAAGCGGCCACCGTGGTCGCTGTCGCCGTGGCCCTGGATATCGCACAGCCAGAGATCGAAATCCTCGGCCAGCGCCTGCAGCAGCGGCGCGTAGGTGCGGCCGCAGAAACCGTTGCCATGAAGGAAATGCAGCAGCGGTTTGCCGGAGGCGGGACTGTGCCAGCCGCGCAAGGTGAAACCGGCGGAAGTCGAATGGGACCAGGGGATCAATTGCATCGAACATGCCTCGAAATGACTGCGCGCAGTGTATCCGCAGCCATGCCCGGTGAGCAGTGGGCGGAACCGGCCGTGCTATCGTCAGCGCCTCGCCTCCACGGACTTCCGACCTTGATTCCCCGCTCCCTGCGCATCACCCTGCTGATCCTGCTGCTGCTCGCCGGCCTGTTCCTGGCGATGCACCTGGCCGGACGCCAGGCCGAGCGGGAGGCCCTGCGCGATGAGGGCGAACAGGCGCGCGAGCAGCTGGCCCTCTATGGCGGCAGCCTGCGTACCCTGATCGATCGCTTTCGCGCCTTGCCCGCGGTGCTGGCGCTGGACCCGGAAGTTCGGGCGATCCTCCAGGGGCCTGTGGATAACGCCGAACAGATGCAGCTCAACCACAAGCTGGAGCGGATGAATCGCGCGGCTGGCTCCACCACCCTGGAACTGCTGGACCGTGAGGGCCTGGCCGTGGCCGCCAGCAACTGGCGCTCGCCCACCAGCTATGTCGGTCACAACTATGGTTTCCGCCCCTACTTCAACGAAACCCGCAGCCACGGGAGTGGCCGCTTCTACGCGGTGGGCGTGATCAGTGGCATTCCCGGCTACTTCCTGGCCAGCGCGGTGCGCGGCGAAGGCGACGAGTTCATCGGCGCCATGGTGGTGAAGCTGGAGTTCCCCGAACTGGAGCAGGAATGGAGCCAGCGACCGGACATCATCCTGGTCAGCGATGCCCGTGGCGTGGTGTTCATCGCCAACCATCCGGGCTGGCGCTACCGCGAACTGCATGCCATCCCCGCCGAAGGCCGCGTCGAGATGGCCGCCACCCGCCAGTACGACAAGCAACCCCTGGCGCCACTTATCCACAACACCCTGCTCGACTTCGGCGAAGGCAGCCGGCTGGCCCGGGTCGAGGGACCCGCCGGCAGCGGCGACTATCTCTGGGAAAGCCTGCCACTGCCCAGTGAAGGCTGGACCCTGCACCTGCTGCACACCCCGCAGGACGCCGCGAGCAGCGCCCGCGCCGCCAGCCTGGCCGCCGGTGGAGCCTGGCTGGCGCTGTTCTTCCTCGCCCTGTTCCTGCACCAGCGCTGGCGCCTCGCGCGCATCCGCCAGCGCAGCCGGGAAGAACTGGAGCGCCTGGTGGAACAGCGCACCGCCGCCTTGCGCACCGCCCAGGACGGACTGATCCAGGCCGCCAAGCTGGCCGCCCTGGGGCAGATGTCCGCGGCCCTCGCCCATGAAATCAACCAGCCCCTGACCGCCCTGCAGATGCACCTGGCGAGCCTGCGCCTGATGCTCGACAGCGGCCAGCTGGAACAGGCGCGCAAGGCCCTGGCGCGGCATGACGAGCTGCTGCAGCGCATGGCGGCCCTCACCGGCCACCTCAAGACCTACGCACGCAAAACGCCTGGCGGCCTGCGCGAATGCCTGGAACTGGGCAGCGTTGTGGATAAGTCACTGCAGCTGCTCGCGCCCAACCTGCGTGACGCGAAGGTGGAGATCAGCCAGGAACTCAGCGTGCCGGCCTGGGTATCGGGGGACGCCATTCGCCTGGAACAGGTTCTGGTCAACCTGCTGCGCAATGCCCTGGACGCGGTCGCCGGCAAACCGCGCCCGCAACTGTGGATAACCTTGCGACGGGAAGACGCTCACTGGCTGCTCCAGGTGGCCGACAACGGCGGCGGCATAGCCGAAGAGGATTTGCCGCGGGTCTTCGACCCCTTCTTCACCACCAAGCCGGCAGGTGCCGGCCTGGGAATCGGACTGGCGGTGTCCTACGCCATCGTCCATGAACTGGGCGGCACCCTGAGCGCCGCCAACCAGGGCGATGGCGCGCTGTTCAGCCTGCGCCTGCCTGTGGATAAAGCCAGAGAGGAATAGCCATGACTGCCCAGGTGATCTTCGTCGACGACGAGGCGGCCATTCGCGATGCGGTACGCGAGTGGCTGGAGCTATCCGGCTTCGAGGTACGGGTGGAAGCCAGTGCCGAAGACTGCCTGAAGCGTCTCGATGCCGATTTCCCGGGGGTGGTCATCAGCGACCTGCGCATGCCCGGCATGGACGGCATGGGCTTGCTCCAGGCGGTGCAGGCACTGGACCGCGAGTTGCCTTTCCTGATGGTCACCGGCCACGGCGACGTGCCCCAGGCGGTGGAGGCCATGCGCCTGGGCGCTTACGACTTCATTGAGAAGCCCTTCACCGCCGAACGCCTGCTGGAGAGCCTGCGCCGGGCCCTGGAAAAACGCCGCCTGGTACAGGAGAACCGCCGCCTGCGGGTCCAGGCGGACCTCAAGGACCAGCTCGATGGCCGCCTGCTCGGCGTGTCCCGCCCCCTGGCACAGCTGCGCCGGCAGGTCCTCGAACTGGCCGGCACGCCGGTGAATGTCCTGCTGCGCGGCGAGACCGGCGCCGGCAAGGAGATGGTCGCCCGCTGCCTGCACGACTTCGGCCCCCGCGCCGGCAAACCCTTCGTGGCCCTGAATTGCGCCGCCATCCCGGAAAACCTTTTCGAAAGCGAGCTGTTCGGCCACGAAAGTGGCGCCTTCACCGGCGCCCAGGGCAAGCGCATCGGCAAGATCGAACACGCCCACGGCGGCACCCTGTTCCTCGACGAAATCGAGAGCATGCCCCTGGCGCAACAGGTGAAGCTGCTGCGGGTGCTGCAGGAGCAACGCCTGGAGCGCCTGGGCTCGAACCAGAGCATTGCCGTGGATATCCGCGTGGTGGCCGCCACCAAGCCGGACCTGCGCGAGGAGGTCCGCGCCGGGCGTTTCCGCGAGGACCTGCTCTACCGCCTCAACGTGGCCGAGCTGCAACTGCCGCCGCTGCGCGAACGGCGCGAGGACATTCCCCTGCTCTTCGAACACTTCGCCCGCCAGGCCAGCGAGCGCCTGGACCGGCCGCAACCCACCCTGACGCCGGCGGAGCTGGCGCAGCTCCTGGCCCACGGCTGGCCGGGCAATGTCCGCGAGCTGGCCAATGCCGCCGAACGCCATGTACTGGGGTTATCCACAAGCGCGGCAGAGCGCGTCGAGGGTGAACCGTCCCTGGCCGAACTGATGGAGACCTACGAGGCGCAATGCCTGCGCCAGGCCCTGGCGCGCTGCCAGGGGGACATCAAGGCGGTGATGGACCTGCTGCACCTGCCGCGCCGCACCCTCAACGAGAAGATGGTCCGCCACGGCCTGGCGCGCAGTGCGTTCCTGCCGGGCGAGGACGACTGAACATTTTCCTGTAGGGGCGAATTCATTCGCCAAGGGCAGCGTAGCTGCCCCCTGAGAGTCCGGAGGGCGAACCTGCGGTCCGCTTGGCGATTGAAATCGCCCCTACAAGTAGAATTCCGCCATCGGCGGAATCTTGCTCATCGTCTTTCCGGCATCGGCAGGATTCCGCGCATGATCCTCGCCAGTTAACGTCGCAACCCCTCTATTCCGGGCCTTTCCTCCGCTGGCACAGCTCCTGCTATGTGCCTGATGCCCAAGCGCAGCCCCCAGAGCCGCGCCCACAACAACAACTAAGCGTCGAGGAAAGATGATGGATAGCTCCAGCACCCTGACTGCCTCTGCAGCACCCCGCACGACATCGCAACGCATCAAGTCGATCTTCAGTGGTTCAGTCGGCAACCTGGTCGAATGGTATGACTGGTACGTCTACGCCGCCTTCTCGCTGTACTTCGCCAAGGCCTTCTTCCCCCAGGGCGACATGACCGCCCAACTGCTCAACACCGCCGCGATCTTCGCCGTCGGCTTCCTGATGCGCCCCATCGGCGGCTGGTTGATGGGCATCTATGCTGACCGCAAGGGTCGCAAGGCGGCACTGCTGGCCTCGGTCCTGCTGATGTGCTTCGGCTCTCTGATCATTGCCCTGACCCCCAGCTACGAGACCATCGGCGTCGCTGCGCCGGTACTGCTGGTGGTAGCGCGCCTGCTGCAAGGCCTTTCGGTGGGGGGTGAATACGGCACCTCAGCCACCTACCTGTCGGAGATGGCGACCAAGGAACAGCGCGGGTTCTTCTCCAGCTTCCAGTACGTGACCCTGATCTCCGGCCAGCTCATCGCCCTGGCGGTACTGATCGTCCTGCAGCAGACCCTGACCACCGAACAGCTGGAAAGCTGGGGCTGGCGCGTACCCTTCGTGATCGGCGCCCTGTGTGCGGTAGTGGCCATGTTCCTGCGCCGCGGCATGGAAGAGACCGATTCCTTCACCAAGAAGAAGGACAAGCCCAAGGAAAGCCTGCTGCGCACCCTGATGCGCCATCCGAAGGAAGTGTTCACCGTGGTCGGCCTGACCATGGGTGGCACCCTGGCCTTCTACACCTACACCACCTACATGCAGAAGTACCTGGTGAACACCGTCGGCATGAGCAAGGGCGACTCGACCATGATCTCGGCGGCCACGCTGTTCCTCTTCATGCTGCTGCAGCCCATCGTCGGCGCGCTGTCCGACAAGATCGGCCGGCGCCCGATCCTGATCGCCTTCGGCGTGATGGGCACCCTGTTCACCTACCCGATCCTCAGCACCCTGCACAGCATCCAGACCTGGTGGGGCGCATTCTTCCTGATCATGGCGGCGCTGATCATCGTCAGCGGCTACACCTCGATCAACGCCGTGGTGAAAGCCGAGCTGTTCCCCACCGAAATCCGCGCCCTGGGCGTGGGCCTGCCCTATGCACTGACCGTGTCCATCTTCGGCGGCACCGCCGAGTACGTGGCCCTGTGGTTCAAGAGCATCGGCATGGAAAGCGGCTTCTACTGGTACGTCACCGCCTGCATCGCCTGCTCGCTGCTGGTGTACGTGTTCATGAAGGACACCCGCACCCATTCGCGGATGAACCAGGAATGACCGGGTGCTAGCCCTGGATCGATACCAGACGGGCCCTTCGGGGCCCGTTTTCGTTGGTGGGCCCGTTGCAGCCCTGCACAGGACGCCGTCGTGGTGGGGGCGAAACTCCTGCACTTGTTCCACCCTAGGGTCGATGTCGCTTTTTACATCCACCAACAGGGCTCGGCCGACCCCCGAAAGGTGGACCGGTGAAGCGTGGTCCACCCTACGGCCTGCCGCATGACCCCCACGTAGGATGGGTGGAGCGGAGCGATACCCATGCGGACGGAACTGATGGACATCACGAGCTCGCGGAACAGGCCCGATCCATCCAGCGAACTGCACGGCCCTTCGCGAATGAATTCGCTCCTACAAGAGAAGCGGCGTCCCCGCCCCTAACCCAGCCTGCACGCCGCCATCCCCGCCTTCAGCACCGCCTCGTCCTGAGGCCCGGCGAAGATCAGTTCCAGACGCGAATCCTTGCGCCATTCGCTGGCCTGCCAATGGATCGGCGCGCCGTCCAGGGCATTGCCCGAGAGCCAGCCGGCGTTGGTCCGCAACACCAGCTTGGCGCGGCGCCAGGGCAGGCCGGCGAGCCACGACTGCACGCGCATCAACTCGAACTGCTGACTCGGATGCCAACGCCAACCGATGCTCCAGCCATCGTTACCGGCCTGGATCTGGCAGATCGGTTCGGCCGGATTCCTCCACAGAACCGGAGGCTTATCCACACCTGTTGGTAACTGCTCGATACCAACAGCTTTTCCAGAATGTGAATGAATGCCTGGAAGCTGCTCGATATCGAGCCTGCCCTGAGTCGTCCACAGCAGGTTTGAGGCAGGCAATTTCGCGGAAAGTTGTTCACATGTGGACAAATCGAGGTTTTCGGACTTGTTTAGTAGCACAAGGCCAGCACCAGAAAGTGCCTCCCGCTGGCTGTCTGGCAGTAGCTGGCCCGTAGCCAGCGCCGCCGCGTCCAGCACCACGACGCTCGGCTGTAGCGCCAGTACGCCTTCCCAGGGGGGTTCGCGTAGCTGTCGCAGAATCTCGACCGGGTGTCCGAGTCCGGAAGGTTCGATCAGTAGCCGATCCGGCCTCGCCTTGCGCAGTAGCCGCGCCAGGCCCACCTGGAAGGGCGCGCCGTTGACGCAACAGACGCAACCGCCCGCCACCTCGGCGAGGGCGATACCGTTGTCGCTGCTGGTCAGCAGTGCGGCGTCCAGGCCGATCTGGCCGAATTCGTTGATCAGTACAGCCCAGCGTTCATGGGCAGGCCGTTGCGCCAGCAGCTGGCGGATCAGGCTGGTCTTGCCGGCGCCCAGGGGCCCGGCGATGAGATGGGTCGGGATATGAGTAAGCATCTGGCTATGGTGCTGCTTCACACACGCCTTAGAAAGCGCCGTGCTAGAGTCGCTGCCTTCATTGCCTGGAAAACCTCCCATGCGTGCCTGGCTGTTGCCCCTGCTGCTGTCCCTGTCCGTCGAAGCCCATGCCCAGGCCTGTGTCGTGCACAGCCGGGGCGAGGGGCTGGACGTGAAGCTCTGCCAGGAAAACCGTAGCATCCCGCCGCAACTGTTCCGTGACGGTTTCTGCAAGCCGGAGATGAAGGGTCAGGAAGTGGACGTGACCTATGTGGATAACTGCCCCGCTGGCGCCTTCGGCGTGTGCCGCGACGCCAGGGTCAGCAACCAGCCCTATCGCCAGGATATCCACTACTACGGCGTCGCCAGTGATGCGCGCTACCTGAAGCCCTTCTGCGAAACACAGAGCCAGGGCAAGTGGGAGTAGCGACATTCTGCACCCGATCAATTCGAAGTAGACAGTAGCCTGCGCTCCCCCGGCACCCATTGCGGCGGCCTGTGGATAATTCCGCGGCTTTCATTGCCCAGCCACGACTCGCCCTTGAACAGCGTCACATGGCTGGCGCCCCAGCTGCGGGTTATCCACAACCGCCGTCGGTTCGGCGGTGGCTTCAATCGAAATACCTGCATCAGGCGCCTTCCTCGTCATGCCAGGGGTCGAAGGGATCCGCCAGTCGTGTCCAGGCCTCCGGTCCGAGCGCCATCTCCACGTCATCGAGCAGGCAGGCATCCAATTCGGCTCGCAGCCGGGTGAAATCGATGCCCTGGCCGATGAACACCAGCTCCTGGCGGCAGTCACCGACCTCGGCGGTCCACTGCTGCAGGATGGTCCGCTGCCCCTCCTCGTCCTGGGGCCAGCCTTCCTGCGGCACGAACCGCCACCAGCGCCCCGCCAGGCCATGACGCATCAGGCCGCCGGCCTGGGACCAACTACCCGCCTCACGGTAGCGGCTGGCCAGCCAGAAGAACCCCTTGGAGCGCAGCAGGCGGCCGTTGCACCACTCACGGCTGAGGAAGCTGAAGAAGCGCTGCGGATGGAACGGCCGCCGCGCGCGGTAGACGGTGGAGGCAATGCCGTATTCCTCGGTCTCCGGTACCTGCTCGCCACGTAGCACCTTGAGCCAGCCTGGCGCCCGGGCGGCACGGTCGAAGTCGAAGCGGCCGGTATTGAGGAGCCGCTTCAAGTCCACCTGGCCCATGACCATGGGCAGAATCTCGGCCTCGGGATTGAGGCGACGCAGCATCGCGCTCAGTTCGTCGCGCTCGGCA
Organism: Metapseudomonas cellulosilytica; assembly: GCF_049334135.1. NCBI lineage: Bacteria > Pseudomonadati > Pseudomonadota > Gammaproteobacteria > Pseudomonadales > Pseudomonadaceae > Metapseudomonas > Metapseudomonas cellulosilytica. Next base: position 30,784 of record NZ_JBHZGN010000013.1, read on the forward strand.
CTGGAGATCAGGTCGACCTTGCTCACCAGCAGCAGGTCAGCGAACTCCACCTGCTCGATCAGCAAGTCGCTGATCGAACGCATATCGTCCTGACCCAGGCTCTCGCCATGGCTGGCCAGGCTTTCGGCGGCCTGGTAGTCGCGCAGGAAGTTGACCCCATCCACCACCGTTACGAGGGTATCGAGGCGCGCCAGGTCGGACAGGCTCTGACCCTGCTCGTCGCGGAAGGTGAAAGTCTCGGCCACCGGCAGCGGCTCCGAGATGCCGGTGGACTCGATCAGCAGGTAGTCGAAGCGACCTTCGCGAGCCAACCGGCCGACCTCTTCCAGTAGATCTTCGCGCAGGGTGCAGCAGATGCAGCCATTGCTCATCTCCACCAGGCGCTCCTCCGCGCGATTCAGGCTGACGTCGCGCTGCACCTCGCCGGCATCGATATTGATCTCACTCATGTCGTTGACTATCACGGCAACGCGCAGTTGATCGCGATTCTTCAGCAGGTGGTTAAGCAGCGTGCTCTTGCCGGCGCCGAGGAAGCCGGAGAGCAGGGTGACGGGTAGGCGATGGTCCATGAAGGGGGTCCTCTCAGGCAGGGAGATGGTCTCGATCGACGCTTAATTTGTTATAACATAACACTCACAGTCAATTTAAAGAGCACCTGCCGATGAACACCAAGCCCCTTCCGGACATCGCTGCACAGTCAGCCCCCCACGCCATGCCCCTGGACTGGGTCGGCATGTGTGGTATCGCCCTGCCCCTACGATTGGACGGCCAGACCCTCACGGCCCGTACCGATGCCGGCGTCAGCCTGGATGACGCCAGTGCCCGGGGCATCCATATGTCGCGGCTCTACCTGGCACTGGAGGAACTGGAGAAAGAAGAACTATCTGCCGACGTGCTACGCCGGGTGCTGGAGCGCTTCCTCGACAGCCACCAGGGTCTCTCCAGCAGCGCCAGCCTCAGGCTGTACGGTGAGGCCTCGCTGAAGCGCCCCGCGCTGGTCAGCTCGCTGGCCGGTTGGAAGGCCTACCCGTTCGAGGTCCACGCACGCCAGGATGCATGGGGGTTCCACGTGGAACTTCAATTGGAAGTGGCCTACTCCTCCACCTGCCCCTGCTCCGCCGCGCTGGCTCGACAGCTGGTCCAGCAACGCTTCGCCAAGGATTTTGCCGATCGGCCCCTGGAGCTTCCGCAGGCGCTGGACTGGCTTGGCAGCCACGGGAGCGCGGCCACGCCCCACAGCCAGCGCAGCGTGGCGCGACTATGGGTACGCCTGGGCCAGCCCGGGGCAATCCCACTGCGCCGGTTGGCTGACCTGGCGGAGCAGGTGCTGGGCACCGCCTTGCAGACCGCCGTGAAGCGCGCAGACGAGCAGGCCTTCGCCCTCGCCAATGGCCAGAACCTGATGTTCTGCGAGGATGCGGCAAGGCGTCTGGGCACCGCCTTGCGCGGGCAGGATTGGTTGGAGGGCTTCAGGCTGAGGGTCGTGCACGCGGAAAGCCTCCACGCGCACGACGCCGTTGCCGAACACCGCTGGAACTACCCCGGGTAGATATCCGCCCGACTCCACGGCAATTCATGGGAGCCGTCTGCGTGGGGCTTGGTGGCGAGGATCTGGTGCAAGTTGATCCAACCCTTCTGGAAAGCATGGGAGCAGCCGGCCAGATAGAGCCGCCAGATACGCAGGGCCTGCTCAGGCACCAGCTTGGCCGCCTTGGCCAGGTTGGCTTCAAGGTTGGCGCTCCAGAACTCCAGTGTGCGCGCGTAGTGCAGCCGCAGGCTCTCCACGTCGACGACTTCCAAACCGGTCAGGCTGAGTTCGGTGACCATGGTCGACAAGTGCGGCAGCTCGCCATGGGGGAAGACGTAGCGGTCGATGAAATCACCGGCGCCGCGCCCCACCGGACGACCGTCCGGGTGTCGGGCGGTGATGCCGTGGTTCATCACCAGCCCGCCTTCACGCACGGCGCCGAACAGTCTCCGGCAATAGACCGGTAGGTTGGCATGGCCGACGTGTTCGAACATGCCGACACTGACCACCTTGTCGAACCGGCCATCCTGGGGCAGGTCGCGATAATCCAGCAGCTCAAGTTCCACCTGGCCCTCCAGGCCCTCGGCCTTGACCCGCTCACGCGCCAGGGCGAGCTGTTCGCGGCTCAGGGTGATGCCGAACACCCTGGCGCCGTATTCGCGCGCGGCAAAGCGCGCCAGGCCGCCCCAGCCGCACCCCACGTCCAGCAGGTACTCGCCGGCCTTCAACCGCAGCTTGCGGCACAGGTGATGCAGCTTGGCCTGCTGCGCACTGTCCAGGTCCTCGGTGCCGGTTGGGTAGTAGGCACAGGAATAGACCATCTCGCGGTCGAGCCAGAGGGCGTAGAAGTCGTTGGAAAGATCGTAGTGATAGGAAATGGCGGCGGCGTCCGTGGCCTTGTCATGGGCCTGGCGCTCGGGAGGTAGTTGACCCTCATTGCCCGATAGCGCCTCGCTCAGGGCATCGCCGACCCGGATCACCTCCAGTATCGGCCCGGCCAGTTCCAGGCGCCCTTCCACGTAGGCCGTTCCCAGCGTATCGAGGCTGGGGCGGTTCAGCAGGGAAACCAGGCTGGGGTCCTTCACCGTCATGGTCACGGTCGGATTGGGTCCGAGGTCGATCTCCTTGCCGTCCCACAGCTGCAGGCGTAATGGTAGTTTCAGATCGCGCAGGACCGGCGGAAGTTGCGCAAGCATGGGAACTCCTCCTTCACCAAGGACACTGCAAAGGTAGACCACCCTGGACAGTTGTCAGGCTATCGAATGGATAGTCGCCCTTTATGCGAATGAAAAAAAGCCCGGCAGAGCCGGGCTTTTTCATGCGGCACCTGATTATTCGACCGTCACAGACTTCGCCAGGTTGCGTGGCTGGTCGACATCAGTGCCCTTGAGCACGGCAACGTAGTAGGACAGCAGCTGCAGCGGGATGGTGTAGAGGATGGGCGCCAGGGCATCGTTGATGTGCGGCATGGCCACCATGTGGGTGCCCTCGCCGTTCTCGATGCCGGCCTCGCCGTCGGCGAAGACGATCAGCTGGCCACCACGGGCGCGTACTTCCTGCAGGTTGGACTTGAGCTTCTCCACCAGCTCGTTGTTCGGCGCCACGGTGACCACCGGCATGTCGGCGTCCACCAGGGCCAGCGGGCCGTGCTTGAGCTCGCCGGCCGGGTAGGCTTCGGCGTGGATGTAGGAGATTTCCTTGAGCTTAAGCGAACCTTCCATCGCCACCGGATACTGGGCGCCACGGCCAAGGAACAGGGTGTGGTGCTTCTCGGCGAACAGCTCGGCGACCTTCTCCACGGTCTTGTCCATGGCCAGGGCTTCGCCCAGGCGGGTTGGCAGGCGACGCAGTTCGTCCACCAGGCCAGCCTCGACACCGGCTTCCAGGGTGCCGCGTACCTGACCCAGGGACAGGGTCAGCAGCATCAGCGCCACCAGCTGGGTGGTGAAGGCCTTGGTGGAGGCAACGCCGATTTCCGGGCCGGCCTGGGTCAGCAGGGTGAGGTCGGACTCGCGCACCAGGGAGCTGGTGCCCACGTTGCAGATCGCCAGGCTGGTCAGGTAGCCCAGCTCCTTGGCGTTGCGCAGGGCGGCCAGGGTGTCGGCGGTCTCGCCGGACTGCGAGATGGTGACGAACAAGGTGTCCGGCTGCACCACCACCTTGCGGTAGCGGAACTCGCTGGCCACCTCGATCTGGCAGGGAATGCCGGCCAGGCTCTCGAGCCAGTAACGAGCGACCATGCCAGCGTGGTAGCTGGTGCCACAGGCGACGATCTGCACATTGCGCACCTTGGCGAAGAGTTCGGCGGCACGCGGGCCGAAGGCGTTGACCAGCACGTGGTCGTTGCCCAGGCGGCCTTCCAGGGTGCGTTGCACCACCTTGGGTTGCTCGTGGATCTCCTTCAGCATGAAGTGGCGGTACTCGCCCTTGTCGGCGGCTTCGGCGCCTTCGTGGTACTGCACCTGCTCGCGCTGCACGGAGCGACCCTGCTGATCCCAGATCTGCACACTATCGCGGCGGATTTCGGCGATGTCGCCTTCTTCCAGGTAGATGAAGCGGTCGGTGACCTGGCGCAGGGCCAACTGGTCGGAGGCGAGGAAGTTCTCGCCCAGGCCGAGGCCGATCACCAGGGGGCTGCCGCTGCGGGCGGCGAGCAGGCGGTCGGGCTGGCTGGCGCTGATCACGGCCAGGCCATAGGCGCCATGCAATTCAGCGACGGCAGCCTTGAGCGCCGTGCCCAGGTCGCCGGCGGACGCCAGCTTGTGATGCAGCAGGTGGACGATGACTTCGGTGTCGGTATCCGAGGTGAAGACGTAGCCAAGGCCCTTGAGCTGCTCGCGCAGGGCTTCGTGGTTCTCGATGATGCCGTTGTGCACCACGGCCAGCTGGTCACTGGAGAAATGCGGGTGAGCATTGCGCTCGCAGGGGGCGCCGTGGGTGGCCCAGCGGGTGTGGGCGATGCCCAGGCGGCCGCCCAGGGGCTCACCGGCCAGGGCCTGTTCCAGTTCGGAGACCTTGCCGGCGCGGCGACGGCGTTCCAGCTTGCCTTCGCTGCTGAAGACCGCCACGCCGGCGCTGTCATAGCCACGGTATTCGAGGCGCTTCAGGCCCTCGACCAGGATTGCGGTGATATTGCGCTCGGCGATGGCGCCAACGATTCCACACATGGGAGTTCTCCTATCTCAATCGATACTCGCGCAGATCAGCTTGACCCCACGCGCAGCCAACTGTTCGCGCGCTTCCGGGGCAAGGCGCTCATCGGTAATCAGGGTATGGATGCTGCTCCAGGGCAGCTCCAGGTTGGGAATTCGCCGGCCGACCTTATCGGACTCGGCCAGGACTATCACTTCGCGGGCGACTTCGGCCATGACCCGCGAGAGACCCAGCAGTTCATTGAAGGTGGTGGTGCCACGCTGCAGGTCGATGCCGTCGGCACCAATGAACAACTGGTCGAAATCGTAGGAACGCAGGACCTGTTCGGCCACCTGGCCCTGGAAGGACTCCGAGTGCGGGTCCCAGGTGCCGCCCGTCATCAACAGCACGGGCTCGTGCTCCAGCTCGCGCAGGGCATTGGCGACACTGAGGGAGTTGGTCATCACCACCAGGCCGGGCTTGTGGCCAAGTTCCGGGATCATTGCCGCCGTGGTGCTGCCGCTGTCGATGATGATGCGCGCATGTTCGCGGATACAGCCGACAGCCGCTCTGGCGATGGCCAGCTTGTAGGAAGACACCGGCTGGGTGCCTTCGCCGATCAGCTCCTGGGGCATGGGCACGGCACCGCCATAGCGGCGCAGCAGCAGGCCATTCTTCTCGAGGGCGGTGAGGTCCTTGCGGATGGTCACTTCGGAGGTGGCGAATGCCTTGGCCAGCTCGTCGACGCTCACCTCGCCCTGCTGGTCGAGCAGGGCGAGGATGGCATGACGGCGCTGGGGGGTGTTGCGTTTCGTCATCAACGAAAGTTTCGGTTCGAAAGATAATGGCGCGAATCAAAACCTAACGAAGCCTCTGCGTCAACCCCGAAAACGACAAAAGGCGGCCTGGGCCGCCTTTTGTTCCGGACCATGGGTTATCCACAGCCCGGGTTTTCCACAGCCTTACTTCTTGATCTTCACCGGCCGTTTCCAGCCCTCGATGTTGCGCTGCTTGCCACGACCGACGGCCAGGCTGTGGGCCGGCACGTCCTGGGTGATGGTGGAGCCGGCACCGGTGGTGCAGCCGTCGCCCAGGGTGACCGGTGCCACCAGGGCACTGTTGGAGCCGATGAAGACGTCCTCGCCCATGACGGTGCGGAACTTGTTGGCGCCATCGTAGTTGCAGGTGATGGTGCCAGCGCCGATGTTGGTGCGCGCTCCGACCTCGGCATCGCCCAGGTAGGCCAGGTGACCGGCCTTGGCGCCCTCGCCCAGCACGGCGTTCTTCAGTTCGACGAAGTTACCCACATGGGCCTTGGCGCCCAGAACAGCGCCGGGACGCAGACGCGCGAAGGGACCGCAATCGGCGCCTTCGCCCAGTTCGGCGCCTTCCAGGTGGCTGTTGGCCTTGACGATGGCGCCGCGGCGCAGGGTGCTGTCCTTGATCACGCAGTTCGGGCCAACCTGTACGCCGTCTTCCATCACGACCTTGCCTTCGAGGATCACGTTCACGTCGATCAACACGTCGCGACCGACAGTGACTTCGCCACGCAGGTCGAAGCGCGCCGGGTCCAGCAAGGTCACGCCCTGGGCCATCAGGCGGCGTGCCGCACGCTTCTGGTAGTGGCGCTCCAGTTCGGCCAGCTGGATGCGGTCGTTGGCGCCCTGCACTTCCATGGCGTCCTCGGGCTGCTCGGTGGCCACCACCAGGCCATCGGCCACCGCCATGGCGATGACGTCGGTGAGGTAGTACTCACCCTGGGCGTTGTTGTTGGAGAGACGACCCAGCCAGTCGGCCAGGCGCTTGCCGGGCACAGCGAGGATGCCGGTATTGCCTTCGCAGATGGCACGCTGCTCGGGGGTAGCGTCCTTGTGTTCGACGATGGCCTTCACCACGCCGGCGGCATCGCGAACGATCCGGCCGTAGCCGGTGGGATCGATCAGGTCCACGGTAAGCAGGGCCAGTTGGTCGTCCTTCACCTTCTCCAGCAGGCGCTGCAGGGTTTCCACCTCGATCAGCGGCACGTCACCATAAAGGATCAGCACGCGCTCGGCGGACAGCCGCGGCAGGGCCTGGGCAACGGCATGGCCGGTACCCAGCTGTTCGGCCTGGAGGACGAAGTTCAGGTCGTCCGCAGCCAGCCGCTCGCGCACGGCATCGGCGCCATGGCCGATGACCACGTGTATGCCCTGGGGCTGGAGCTTGCGAGCGGTGTCGATGGCATGGCCGAGCATGGACTTGCCGGCCACCGGGTGCAGAACCTTGGGCAGGGCCGAACGCATGCGCGTGCCCTGGCCGGCGGCGAGGATGACGATATCGAGAGACATGGAGGGAATCACCGAATCAGGCTGGTAAGCGAAAACCGGAATGCCGGAAAAGAAAAAGGGTAGCCAAGGCTACCCTTTAACTTGTCTGCAATGAAGCCTTTGGCGTTAGCCGCCGAACTTCTTGCGGATCTGCTGGACGGTGCGCAGCTGGGCTGCGGCTTCGGCCAGGCGAGCGGAGGCGGCGGAGTAATCGAACTCCGCGCCCTTCTCGTTCAGGGCCTTCTCAGCAGCCTTGAGGGACTCCTGAGCAGAAGCTTCGTCCAGGTCTGCAGCGCGCAGCACGGTGTCGGCCAGGACCTTCACCATGTTCGGCTGGACCTCGAGGAAACCACCGGAGATGTAGTACACCTCCTCCTCACCACCCTGCTTGACCAGGCGGATGGGGCCCGGCTTGAGGTCGGTGATCAGCGGGGCGTGGCCCGGCGCGATACCCAGATCGCCCAGGTGGCCGTGCGCAATCACCATCTCCACCAGACCGGAGAAGATCTCCGCTTCGGCGCTGACGATATCGCAATGGACAGTAATAGCCATACGCTTGCCTCACGTAAGCGCCCGTTGCCGGGCGCTCAGGGGGTTACAGTTTCTTCGCTTTCTCGATGGCTTCTTCGATGCCGCCGACCATGTAGAACGCCTGCTCGGGCAGGTGGTCGTAGTCGCCGTTGAGGATGCCTTTGAAGCCAGCGATGGTGTCCTTCAGCGCAACGTACTTGCCCGGGGAACCGGTGAATACTTCGGCCACGAAGAACGGCTGGGACAGGAAGCGCTGGATCTTACGAGCACGGTTAACGAGCTGCTTGTCCGCTTCGGACAGTTCGTCCATACCCAGGATCGCGATGATGTCCTTCAGCTCCTTGTAGCGCTGCAGAACGTACTGGACGCCACGAGCGGTCTCGTAGTGGTCCTGGCCGATCACCAGCGGGTCCAGCTGACGGGAGGTGGAGTCCAGCGGGTCCACGGCCGGGTAGATACCCAGCGAGGCGATGTCACGGGACAGTACGACGGTCGCGTCCAGGTGGGCGAAGGTGGTCGCCGGGGACGGGTCGGTCAGGTCGTCCGCGGGAACGTATACGGCCTGGATGGAGGTAATGGAACCGGTCTTGGTGGAGGTGATGCGCTCTTGCAGAACGCCCATTTCCTCGGCCAGGGTCGGCTGGTAACCCACAGCGGACGGCATACGACCCAGCAGCGCGGACACTTCGGTACCGGCCAGGGTGTAACGGTAGATGTTGTCGACGAACAGCAGAACGTCGCGGCCTTCGTCACGGAACTTCTCGGCCATGGTCAGGCCGGTCAGTGCAACGCGCAGACGGTTGCCCGGCGGCTCGTTCATCTGGCCGTATACCAGGGCTACCTTGTCGAGAACGTTGGAGTCCTTCATCTCGTGGTAGAAGTCGTTACCCTCACGAGTACGCTCACCCACGCCGGCGAACACGGAGTAACCGCTGTGCTCGATCGCGATGTTACGGATCAGCTCCATCATGTTCACGGTCTTGCCTACACCGGCGCCACCGAACAGGCCGACCTTACCGCCTTTGGCGAAGGGGCAGACCAGGTCGATTACCTTGATGCCGGTTTCCAGCAGCTCGTTGCCACCCGCCTGCTCGGCATAGGACGGAGCGTCGCGGTGGATAACCCAGCGCTCTTCTTCGCCGATGGGGCCGGCTTCGTCGATGGGGTTTCCCAGCACGTCCATGATGCGGCCCAGGGTCGCTTTACCGACCGGGACGGCGATGGCTGCGCCAGTGTTGGATACGTCCAGGCCACGCTTGAGGCCTTCGGTCGAACCCATTGCGATGGAACGAACCACGCCGTCGCCCAGCTGCTGCTGGACTTCCAGGGTGGTTTCGACGCCGCTGACTTTCAGCGCGTCGTAAACGTTCGGCACCTGATCACGCGGGAATTCCACGTCGATAACGGCGCCGATGATTTGAACGATACGTCCGCTACTCATATCTGGTTCCTCTAAATATATGAACCGGTCTTAAACCGCGGCAGCGCCGCCGACGATTTCCGAAATCTCTTGAGTGATCGCTGCCTGACGCGCCTTGTTGTAGATCAGCTGGAGGCTGCTGATCAGATCACCGGCGTTGTCGGTGGCGTTCTTCATCGCGATCATCCGTGCCGCCTGCTCGCAGGCGTTGTTCTCAACCACGGCCTGATACACCTGGGATTCCACGTAGCGCACCAGCAGACCCTCGAGGATCTCCTTGGCGTCGGGTTCGTAGAGGTAGTCCCAGTGATGCTTCAACTCTTGATCCGGGTCGGCCACCAGCGGAACCAGTTGGTCCACGGTCGGCTTCTGCGTCATGGTGTTGACGAACTTGTTGGAGACCACGAACAGACGATCGATACGGCCATCCAGGTATGCATCGAGCATGACCTTGACGCTGCCGATCAGGTCGTTGATCGAGGGTTCCTCGCCGAGGTGGCTGATGGCTGCAACGACGTTACCGCCGTAGTTGCGGAAGAAGCCCGCACCCTTGCCACCAATCACGCAGAGGTCGATCTCCACGCCATCCTGGCGGTAACCCGCCATCTCTTTGACCAGGGTCTTGAACAGGTTGATGTTCAAGCCGCCGCACAGACCACGGTCGGTACTCACCACCACGTAACCGACGCGCTTGACTTCGCGGTCGATCATGAAGGGATGGCGGTATTCCGGGTTCGCGTTGGCCAAATGACCGATCACCTGGCGGATGCGCTCCGCGTAGGGGCGGCTGGCAGCCATGCGCAGTTGAGCCCTGCGCATCTTGCTGACCGCCACCTTTTCCATGGCGCTGGTGATCTTTTGCGTGCTTTTGATGCTCGCAATCTTGCTGCGAATCTCTTTTGCGCCTGCCATGTAACACCTATCGGGTTAGCAGGCGGGGGGTCTTGCGACCCCCCGCTGCGGCTTACCAGGTTTGGGTGGCCTTGAACTTCTCGATACCAGCCTTGATGCCGGCGTCGATTTCGTCGTTGAAGTCACCCTTCTCGTTGATCTTCGCCATCAGGGCGGCGTGATCACGATTGAAGTAAGCAATCAGGGCCTGCTCGAAGGCGCCGATCTTGGCCAGCTCGATGTCCTGCAGGAAGCCACGCTCGGCGGCATACAGGCTCAGCGACATATCGGCGATGGACATGGGCGCATACTGCTTCTGCTTCATCAGCTCGGTAACGCGCTGACCGTGTTCCAGCTGCTTGCGGGTAGCCTCGTCCAGGTCGGAAGCGAACTGCGCGAACGCAGCCAGTTCACGGTACTGGGCCAGGGCGGTACGAATACCACCGGACAGCTTCTTGATGATCTTGGTCTGGGCCGCGCCACCAACACGGGATACCGAGATACCGGCGTTGACCGCCGGACGGATACCGGAGTTGAACAGGGAGGATTCCAGGAAGATCTGACCGTCGGTGATGGAGATCACGTTGGTCGGAACGAACGCGGAAACGTCACCAGCCTGGGTTTCGATGATCGGCAGGGCGGTCAGGGAACCGGTCTTGCCTTTCACGGCGCCGTTGGTGAACTTCTCGACGTACTCTTCGGAAACGCGGGAAGCGCGCTCCAGCAGACGGCTGTGGAGATAGAACACGTCGCCCGGGTAGGCTTCGCGGCCCGGCGGGCGGCGCAGCAGCAGGGAGATCTGGCGGTAGGCTACGGCTTGCTTGGACAGGTCATCATAGATGATCAGGGCGTCTTCGCCGCGGTCGCGGAAGTATTCGCCCATGGTGCAGCCCGCGTACGGAGCGATGTACTGCAGCGCAGGGGACTCGGAAGCACTGGCGGCCACGATGATGGTGTTGGCCAGGGCGCCGTTTTCTTCCAGCTTGCGAACCACGTTGGCGATGGTCGATTGCTTCTGACCGATGGCCACGTAGACGCAGCGGATGCCGCTGTCTTTCTGGTTGATGATGGCGTCGACAGCCAGGGCGGTCTTGCCGATCTGACGGTCGCCGATGATCAGCTCGCGCTGGCCACGGCCGATCGGGATCATGGCGTCAACGGCCTTGTAACCGGTCTGTACCGGCTGGTCTACCGACTTACGCCAGATCACGCCAGGCGCTACTTTTTCCACCGCGTCGGTGGCAGCAGCGTTGATCGGACCTTTACCGTCGATCGGGTTGCCCAGGGCGTCAACGACGCGGCCCAGCAGTTCCGGACCAACCGGGACTTCCAGGATGCGGCCGGTGCACTTGGCGCTCATGCCTTCGGCGAGGCCAACGTACTTGCCCAGGATCACGGCACCAACGGAGTCTTGCTCCAGGTTCAGCGCCATACCGTAGACGCCGCCCGGGAACTCGATCATTTCACCGTACATCACGTCGGCCAGACCGTAGATGCGCACGATGCCGTCGGAAACGGAGACGATGGTGCCTTCGTTGCGGGCTTGGGAAGAGACGTCGAGTTTCTCGATACGTCCCTTGATGATTTCACTAATTTCGGAAGGATTGAGTTGCTGCATTGCTCTGCTGCCCCTTCAAACTCAAGATTTCAACGCTTCGGCCAGTTTCGCGATCTTGCCGCGAACCGAGCCATCGATAACCAGGTCGCCGGCGCGGATTACGACACCGCCAATGAGGCTGGAGTCTTCCACGGCGTGCAGACGCACTTCCCGGCTGAGCCGTGCGCTGAGAACCTTGGCGAGTTTGTCTTGCTGTTCATCGCTCAATGCGAAGGCACTGGTGACTTCCACGTCCACCGATTTTTCCTGTTCGGCCTTGTACAGCTCGAACTGTTCGGCAATTTCCGGCAGCAGCACGAGGCGGCCGTTCTCGGAAAGGACGTGGACGAAATTCCGTGCCTGGGCGTCGAGCTTGTCGCCAACCACTTCAATGAAGGAGTTGGCTTTCTCTGCGCTCGTCAGACGCGGGGCTTTCAGCACGCTCTGCATGGCGTCGTCCTGCGACACCTCAGCGGCCAGGCCTAGCATGGCCGACCAGGCGGCCAGCTGCTGATGGGCCTGGGCGTACTCGAAAGCAGCCTTGGCGTAAGGTCGGGCCAGCGTGGTCAGTTCTGCCATGATCGCCCTCGCTTAAATTTCGGCTGCCAGTTTGTTAACCAGCTCCGCGTGCGCGTTTTGATCGATAGTGGCACCCAGGATCTTCTCGGCACCATTGACGGCCAGGCTACCCAGCTGGGCGCGCAGCGCGTCTTTGACGCTGTTCAGTTCCTGTTCGATCTCGGCCTGAGCCTGCGCCTTCAGGCGCTCGCCTTCCGCACGTGCCTGATCGCGAGCTTCGTCGACGATCTGGTTAGCGCGCTTCTTGGCTTGCTCGATGATTTCAGCTGCCTGAGCCTTGGCTTCGCGCAGTTGCTGGCCCACTTTCTCATGGGCCAGCTCCAGGTCACGAGCCGCACGGTTGGCAGCGTCCAGACCATCAGCAATCTTCTTCTGACGTTCACGCAGAGCAGTGATGACCGGTGGCCACACGAACTTCATGCAGAACAGTACGAAGATGAAGAAAGCAACGGACTGGCCGATCAGGGTTGCATTAATGTTCACGCCAACACCTCGCTCGTTCGTTGTCAGTCCAATCCTCGGGAATCGAGGATTACTGGGCTACCTGAGCAATGAACGGGTTAGCGAAGGTGAAGAACAGGGCGATACCAACGCCGATCATGGTTACGGCGTCGAGCAGACCGGCCACGATGAACATCTTGACTTGCAGCATCGGAACCATTTCCGGCTGACGAGCAGCGCCTTCCAGGAACTTGCCACCCAGCAGACCGAAGCCGATGGCGGTACCCAGGGCACCCAGACCAATCAGCAGAGCTACGGCGATCGCGGTAAGACCTACTACAGTTTCCATTTTTCCTCCCGACTTTATGTCGTGTTGGTTTAGGTTTAAGTGAAGCGGTAAAGCGAAATCGTTTTGTTCCCACTGCCCTTGCGGGCGTTCCCGCGCTTGACGCGAGACCATCAATCACTCGATGCGCACCCTCTTCCGCCCTTCGGGCACCTTCGCCCTAGGGAGAAGGTCATCGGGTGCGCTGCGCGTTATTAATGGTTGTCCTCATGCGCCATCGACAGGTAGACGATGGTCAGCATCATGAAGATGAAGGCCTGCAGGGTGATGATCAGGATGTGGAACACAGCCCACGCCCACTGCAGTGCGATACCCAGGCCACTCAGCAGCAGGATGCCGGCGCCGAACATCACGGCGATCAGGATGAACACCAGCTCGCCGGCGTACATGTTGCCGAACAGACGCAGGGCCAGGGAGATCGGCTTGGCCACCAGGGTGACGAATTCGAGCAGGAAGTTCACCGGGATCAGGATGATCTGAACCAGCATGTTCTTGCTGCTGAAGGGGTGCAGGGTCAGTTCGCCGAGGAAGCCGCCGATGCCCTTGACCTTGATGCTGTAGAAGATGATCAGGCCGAACACCGAGAAGGCCATGCCGAGGGTGGCATTCGGGTCGGTGGTCGGAACGGCGCGGAAGGCCAGGTGCTCGTTACCGGTGATCGTGGCGGCCAGCAGCGGGATCCAGTCCACCGGCACCAGGTCGATGGCGTTCATCAGGAAGATCCAGACGAAGATCGTCAGCGCCAGGGGGGCGATCAGCGGGTTGCGACCGTGGAAGGTGTCTTTGACGTTGCTGTCGACGAAGTCGACCATGACTTCGACGAGGTTCTGCAGGCCGCCGGGAATGCCGGAAGTGGCCTTCTTGGCCGCCGCGCGGAACAGCAGGACGAACAGCAGGCCCAGGCCGATGGACCAGCCCAGGGTGTCCAGATGGAAGGCCCAGAAGCCCATTTCCTTGGCTTGCTCGGCGCTGTGGGCAAAACCCCACTCGCCGGTGGGCAGACGACCGAAGGTCAGGTTCTGCAGGTGGTGCTGGATATAGCCCGAAGCGGTTTGCTCTGCCATGTTTGCCTCAAACGCCCTAAGGTTTCGAAAATCTTGTTCTCATCAGCAGGGGCGCGAACCAGTTGACCGACTGGGTCAGCAGGAAGACGCCGAATACCGCCGGCGCATCCAGGGGTTTCACACCTGCGAACGTCAGTGCGAACAGCACCGCCGTCAGAATCAGCTTGCCCATCTCGCCCGCATAGAAAGAGCGGACTATCGCCTGGGCTGCACGGGCTCCGCTGTAACGGAACGCCTTGCGGGCGAAATACAGGTTCGGCAACCAGGCGATCAGGCCACCGCACAAGCCGGAGTATCCAGCCACCGCGCCACGCCACTGCCACAGAACGATCGCGGCGAGCAGCAGGACGACCAGTTGAGCCAGCAGAACCGGGAAGACCGGCATTCGATGGAAAGGCAGGCGGTTTGGCGTGCGGGTATCCATCGCAGCTGTTCCTCTGGGTCGGCCGCTGGAATCAACGACTTGGCATAGTTTGTGCCGACAAAATTGCGTGCGGAGTATAGGGGGGGAGCCCCCCCTGTTCAACTGCCCGGTAGTGAAATCCGACCGCTGCTACAGCGCCCGTTGTTTCAGCGAATGTGGGCCAGGACGCCCTGTAGTTCGTCGAGGGAGTTGTAGCGGATCACCAGCTGACCTTTGCCTTTCTGGCCATGCTTGATCTGCACCGGAGCGCCTAGGCGCTCGGCCAGACGCTGTTCGAGGCGGCTGATATCCGGGTCGGATTTGGCTGACTGGACAGGTTTTTCCTTGGCATTCAGCCAGTGCCGGACCAGTGCCTCGGTTTGGCGCACGGTGAGGCCGCGTGCGACAACATGTCGCGCCCCTTCCACCTGCCGCTCCAGGGGCAGGCCGAGCAGGGCACGGGCGTGGCCCATCTCCAGATCGCCATGGGACAGCAGGGTCTTGATCTCTTCCGGCAGAGCGATGAGGCGCAGCAGGTTGGTGATGGTGACCCGCGACTTGCCAACGGCTTCGGCCACCTGCTGCTGAGTGAGCTGGAATTCCTGCTGCAGGCGCTGCAGGGCGATGGCTTCCTCGATGGGGTTGAGGTCCTCGCGCTGGATGTTCTCGATCAGCGCCATGGCGATGGCGGCTTCGTCGGGAACCTCGCGAACCATGGCCGGGATCTTGTCCAGACCGGCCTGCTGGCTGGCACGCCAGCGACGCTCGCCGGCAATGATCTCGTAGCGGCCGGTGCCGATCGGGCGCACCACGATCGGCTGCATCACGCCCTGGGCCTTGATCGACTGAGCCAGCTCCTCGAGGGCGGTGGGGTCCATGTCCCGGCGGGGCTGGTACTTGCCGCGCTGGATCAGCTCCAGGGGAAGGTGTTGAAGCTCGCGGGTGTCGACCTTGACGGCTTCTTCTTCAAGGGTGGCAACGGTACTGCCGCCCAGCAGGGCGTCCAAGCCACGGCCCAGACCTCGTTTCTTCGCGGCCATGAGGATTCCTTATGCGGTAGCGGTTTTGGCTTTGGCGCGCTGGCGACGGACCAGTTCGCCGGCCAGCGCCAGGTAGGCGACGGCGCCACGGGATTGCTTGTCGTAGACCAGGGCAGGCATGCCGTAGCTAGGCGCTTCGGCCAGGCGCACGTTACGCGGGATCACGGAATCGTAGAGCTTGTCACCGAAGTGCGCCTTCAGCTGCGCAGACACTTCATTGGTCAGGCTGATGCGCGGGTCGTACATGGTCCGCAGCAGGCCTTCGATCTTCAGGTTGGGGTTCAGCAACTGGCCGATACGCTGGATGCTGTTGACCAGGTCCGACAGACCTTCGAGCGCGTAGTACTCGCACTGCATGGGGATGATCACGCCGTCGGACGCGGACAGGGCGTTGATCGTCAGCATGGACAGCGACGGCGGGCAGTCGATGAGGATGTAGTCGTAGTTCTCGCGAACGGGCGCCAAGGCCTCGCGCAGGCGATGCTCCTTGTTCGGCACGTTGAGCAGGGCCACTTCCGCCGCGGTGAGGTCGCGGTTGGCCGGCAGCAGCTGGTAGCCGCCGTGCTCGGAGAACTGCATGGCGGTCGCCAGGTCGCATTCGCCGGTCAGGACGTCATAGATGGAATGTTCCAGCGCGAGCTTGTCGACGCCGCTCCCCATGGTGGCATTGCCCTGAGGGTCGAGATCGATCAGCAGCACGCGCCGCTTGGTGGCGACCAGAGAGGCCGCCAGGTTGACACAGGTGGTGGTCTTGCCGACCCCGCCTTTCTGATTGGCGATTGCGAATACCTTGGCCATGGCTGCCTTCCCCCTCATAGCGTGCGGCGCAGTATCAGCAGATGGCGCTGACCTTGGCAACCGGGAACCTCCAGCTGATGCGCGGACTCGACGCGGAAGTCGTCCGGCAGTGCCTGCAACTCGTCATCCGGGTGCAGGCCCTTCATCGCCAGCCAGCGTGTCTCGCCATCGCCGAGGTGGCGAGTCCAGTTGCTGAAGTCCTCCAGCGAACTGAAGGCGCGGGAGACGATGCCGCTGAACGGGCGCTCCGGCGCGAAGGCTTCGACCCGGCTGTGGACAACTTCGAGATTGGCGAGTTTCAGCTCCAGCTTCACCTGGGTGAGGAAGCGAGTCTTCTTGCCATTGGAATCGAGCAGGGTGAAACGCCGCTCGGGGAACAGGATGGCCAGCGGGATGCCGGGCATACCGCCACCGCTGCCGACGTCCAGCCAGTTATCCCCAAGCGCCGCCACATGAGCGACGACGCTGAGGCTGTCGAGCAGATGGCGCGAGACCATTTCGTCGGGGTCGCGTACGGCGGTCAGGTTGTAGGCCTTGTTCCACTTGATCAGCAGGGCCAGGTAGGCGAGCAGTCGTTGCTGCTGTTCGGGTGTGAGCTCGACAGCGAGTTGTTGCGCGCCACGGGACAGTTCGTCGGCGTGGCGTTGGGTAACCAGGGACATCAGGCGCGTTTCTCCAGGGATTGGCCAGCGCCACGTTTCTTCAGGTGGATCAGCAGCAGGGAAATTGCGGCCGGTGTCACGCCAGGGATGCGCGAGGCCTGGCCGAGGGTTTCCGGACGGGCGTTGCCGAGCTTGTGCTGGATCTCCTTGGACAGCCCGGAAATGCCGGCGTAGTCCAGGTCCGCGGGAAGGCGGATGTCCTCGCTGGCACGCAGTCGGGCGATCTCGTCCTGTTGGCGATCGATGTAGCCGGCGTACTTGGTCTTGATTTCCACCTGTTCGGCCACTTGCGGGTCATCAGCGCCGCCACCGGTCACTTCGACCAGGCCGGCGTAATCGATCTCCGGGCGGCTCAACAGGTTGAGCAGGTTGTACTCATGGGCCAGCGGGGTCCCGAAGCGTTGGGCGATGGCGTCGCCTTCCGGCGTGCCCGGGCGAACCCAGGTGCCCTTCAGGCGTTGTTCCTCGCGGGCGATGCCCTCGCGCTTGGCCTCGAAAGCCGCCCAGCGCTTGTCGTCCACCAGGCCGAGTTCGCGGCCCTTCTCGGTGAGGCGCAGGTCGGCGTTGTCCTCACGCAGGATCAGCCGGTACTCGGCGCGCGAGGTGAACATGCGGTAGGGCTCCTGGGTACCCAGGGTGATCAGGTCATCCACCAGGACACCGATGTAGGCTTCGTCGCGGCGCGGGCACCAGGCTTCCTTGCCCTGGGCGCGCAGCGCGGCGTTGGCGCCGGCCAGCAGGCCCTGGGCACCGGCCTCTTCGTAACCGGTGGTGCCATTGATCTGGCCGGCGAAGAACAGGCCGGCGATGACCTTGGTCTCCAGGCTGTACTTGAGGTCGCGCGGATCGAAGTAGTCGTATTCGATGGCATAGCCGGGACGCACGATGTGGGCATTCTCCATGCCCCGGATGGAACGGACGATATCCAGCTGCACATCGAACGGCAGCGAGGTGGAGATGCCGTTGGGGTACAGCTCATGGGTGGTCAGGCCTTCCGGCTCGAGGAACACCTGGTGGCTTTCCTTATCGGCGAAGCGGTGGATCTTGTCTTCGATCGAGGGGCAGTAGCGCGGGCCGATGCCTTCGATCACGCCCGAGTACATGGGTGAGCGATCGAGGTTGCTGGCGATGATCTCGTGCGTACGCGCGTTGGTATGGGTGATCCAGCAGCTCACCTGGCGCGGGTGCTGTTCCTTGGAACCGAGGAACGACATCACCGGGATCGGGGTGTCGCCGGGCTGCTCGGTCATCACCGAGAAATCCACGGAGCGACCGTCGATACGTGGCGGGGTACCGGTTTTCAGACGACCGACGCGCAGGGGCAGTTCGCGCAGGCGCTTGGCCAGGGCAATGGACGGCGGGTCGCCGGCGCGGCCGCCGGAGTAGTTCTGCAATCCGATGTGGATAAGTCCGCCGAGGAAGGTGCCGGTAGTGAGCACCACCGACTCGGCATGGAAGCGCAGACCCATCTGGGTCACCACACCCTTGACCTGGTCGTTTTCCACAATCAGGTCATCACAGGCTTGCTGGAATATCCACAGGTTCGGCTGGTTCTCGAGGATTTCGCGAATCGCTGCCTTGTAGAGAACACGGTCGGCCTGGGCACGGGTGGCGCGCACGGCCGGCCCTTTGCGGCTATTGAGGACACGGAACTGGATGCCGCCGAGGTCGGTGGCGGTGGCCATGGCTCCACCCAGGGCATCGATTTCCTTGACCAGGTGGCTCTTGCCGATACCGCCGATGGCCGGGTTGCAGCTCATCTGGCCAAGGGTTTCGACATTATGGGTCAGCAGCAGGGTCTTCACGCCCATGCGTGCGGCTGCCAGGGCAGCCTCAGTGCCGGCATGGCCGCCGCCGATCACGATCACGTCAAAACGGGAAGGGAAGTCCACCACGCACCTCGTGCCTGTTCAGGTCTGGGAAATAGAGAAAGCCGCACAGTATAGGGGATTTTCTCTGCGTTCATGAAGTCATCTGGCCAAAAAATAGCCAACCTCCAATCCGGTGCTTTTCCGTGGAGTTATCCAGCTGGGGAAAAGTCCCTGTGGGTAAAAGAAAATTAAAAGAGAAGAATTTTTAAAAAAGCCTGTTTTTATGTTTATACATTGGGGAAGCACTCTTCTGTGGATAACATCATTTTGGCCTTCTATTCCGCACCTTTCAGGAAATGATAAGACTGTGATGTTCCTGCCTGTAGCCACTGTGTAAGCCGTCAGAAAGCTGTGCACGCCGAGGCCGGTTATGCACAGCAGATTTATCCCTGGGCTTTTCACCAGGCTTATGGACGGGGTTACAGGCAACTTATCAACAGGGTTCAGGCGGGGGGATTTTCTGGGCGAACAGGCAGGAACGGACCGCCCGGCAAGCAGGCAGTCGCGTTTTCTGTGGATAAAGTGAGGGGGCTTGCTTACTTGCCGATGCAGAAGCTGGAGAAGATGCGTCCGAGCAGGTCGTCGGAGCTGAAGGCGCCAGTGATCTCGCCCAGGGCCTGCTGGGCCTGGCGCAGGTCTTCGGCCAGCAGTTCGCCGGCGCCGGCCAGGGTGAGTTGGGAACGGCCGTGATCGAGGAAGGCGCTGGCCTGGCGCAGGGCTTCCAGGTGCCGGCGGCGGGCGCTGAAGCTGCTTTCCGCAGTCTGTTCATAACCCATGCAGGCCTTCAGGTGCTCGCGCAGCAGTTCCAGGCCATCGCCGGATCGAGCGGACAGGCTGAGGGTGACATGGCCGTCATCGCTCACTTCCAGGCCCACGGATTCGCCACTGAGATCGGCCTTGTTGCGGATTAGCGTGACCTTCGCCGGGTCGGGCCGCTGGTCGAGGAATTCGGGCCAGAGCGCGAAGGGATCGGAGGCCTCGGGGGCGGTGGCATCCACCACCAGCAGGACCCGGTCGGCCTCGCCAATGGCCTTGAGGGCACGTTCGACGCCAATCTTTTCCACATGGTCATCGGTATCGCGCAGGCCGGCGGTATCCACGACGTGCAGCGGCATGCCGTCGATGTGGATATGTTCGCGCAGTACGTCGCGGGTGGTGCCGGCTATATCCGTGACGATGGCCGCCTCGCGCCCTGCGAGGGTATTCAGCAGGCTGGATTTGCCTGCATTGGGGCGGCCGGCGATCACCACCGTCATGCCATCGCGCAGCAGCGCGCCCTGGCCGGCTTCGCGCATCACTGTGGATAAGTTTTCCCGTACGCCATCCAGCAGGCCAAGCACGTGGCCATCGGCGAGAAAGTCGATTTCCTCTTCCGGGAAATCGATGGCGGCCTCCACGTAGATGCGCAGTTCGATCAGTTTCTCGGTGAGGGCATGGACCCGCTTCGAGAACTCGCCCTGCAGTGAACGCAGGGCATTGCGCGCTGCCTGTTCCGAGCTGGCTTCGATGAGGTCGGCAATGGCCTCGGCCTGGGCCAGGTCGAGCTTGTCGTTGAGGAAGGCGCGCTCGCTGAATTCGCCGGGACGGGCCTGGCGGGCGCCGAGCTCCATGCAGCGGCGCAGCAGCAGGTCGAGGACCACCGGGCCGCCGTGACCCTGGAGCTCGAAGACGTCCTCGCCGGTGAAGGAGTTGGGACCGGGGAAGTAGAGGGCTATGCCTTCGTCCAGGGTCTGACCGGAATCGTCCAGGAAGGGGCCGAAATGGGCGAAGCGCGGCTTGGGAACGCGGCCGCCAATGGCTTCGGCTATCCGCGCGGCGAGGGGCCCGGATACGCGGACGATGCCCACTCCGCCACGGCCCTGAGCGGTGGCGACGGCGGCGATGGTGTCACGTACAGGATTCATCTGTGGATACCTTGGGATGTGCGGATGGCAGATAGCAAGACGCCCCCAGAGGGGGCGTCTTGTTCAAGCTGTCTGGCGTCGCTGTCAGGCTGCTGCCTTCTTGCTGGCTGCCTCGATCTGCCGGGTAATGTACCACTGCTGGGCGATCGACAGGACGTTGTTGACGACCCAGTACAGGACCAGGCCGGCCGGGAACCACAGGAAGAAGAAGGTGAAGATGATCGGCATCAGCTTCAGCACCTTGGCCTGCATGGGGTCCGGCGGGGTCGGGTTCAGCTGCTGCTGGATGAACATGGTGGCGCCCATGACGATCGGCAGGATGAAGAACGGATCCTTGATCGACAGGTCGGTGATCCAGAACATCCACGGGGCCTGGCGCATATCCACGCTTTCCAGCAGTACCCAGTAGAGCGCCAGGAAGACCGGCATCTGCACCAGGATCGGCAGGCAGCCGCCCAGCGGGTTGATCTTCTCCTTCTTGTACAGCTCCATCATCGCCTGGGACATCTTCTGGCGATCGTCACCGTACTGCTCTTTCAGCGCCTGCAGTTTCGGCGACACGGCACGCATGCGGGCCATGGACTTGTAGCTGGCGGCCGACAAGGGGAAGAACGCGCCCTTGATCAGGATGGTCAGGACGATGATCGACCAGCCCCAGTTGCCCAGCAGGCTGTGGATATGTTGCAGCAGCCAGAAAATCGGCTGGGCGATGAACCACAGGAAACCGTAGTCGACGGTCAGTTCCAGGCCCGGGGAGAGTTCCTTCAGGTGGTCCTGGATCTTCGGACCGGCGTAGAGCGTGGCCGAGGTTTCAGCCTGTGCGCCGGCCGGAACGTTCAGAGCCGGGCCTACGAATCCGACGATGTAGTTGCCGCGAGAGTCCTTGCGGGTCTGGATGGCGTTGTTCTGGTCCTTGGGGGCAACCCAGGCGGTCACGAAGTAGTGCTGCAGCCAGGCGACCCAGCCGCCCTGCACGGTCTCCTTGAAGGGCTGCTTGTCCATGTCCTTGATGGACAACTTCTTGTACGGCTCGTCCGGGGTCCAGACCGCGGCGCCCAGGTAGGTGGACACGCCGGTGGCGGTGGTGGAAGACGGGTCGGCACTGGCGTCACGCTTGAGCTGGGCGTACATGCTGCCGGTCCAGGGCTGCGCGCTCTGGTTGTCGACCTTGTACGAAACCTGCAGCTCGTACTTGCCGCGGGTCAGGGTGAAACGCTTGATGTAGTTGACGCCAGCTTCGCTGAAGGTCAGGTCGACCACCAACTGCTCCTGGCCGTCGGCCAGCTTGAAGCTGCGCTGGGCGGCGCTGTAGAGCGGGCGGCCATTGGCGCGAGCATCGGGGCCGTTGGCGCCGACCAGGCCGCTTTGGGCCTGGTAGAGACGCTCGCCACCGTTGTCGAACAGCTGGAACGGAACGTCCGGGTGGTCTTGACGGCGCGGGTACTTCGGCAGCGTCAGCTGGACGATGTCGCCGCCGTTCGGGTCGATCGCCAGATTGAGCACATCGGTTTCAACGCGGATCAGGTCGGCGCTGGGCGCGGCCTGTGCGACTGCCGGCTCGGTGCGTTCTGCACTGGTGCTCGGAATGTCGTCGCTGGACTTGGCGGTTGCGGTGTTGTCCGGCAGGGTCGCTTGCGCGGTGCTCGCGCTGGTACCTGCGCTCGGCAGGGCGGCTTGACCGTAGTCCTGGTTCCACTGGAGAACCATCAGATAGGACACGATTGCCAGGGCGACGATCAGGATCGAGCGTTGAATATCCATGATTACTCGGCCATCGAAGAGGGTTGGGAAGTGTTGGCGGGTGGCACCGGGTCATAGCCGCCCGGATTCCACGGATGACAGCGGCCGAGCCGACGCAGGGTCAGCCAGCCACCACGCAGGACGCCATGCTGTTCGATGGCTTCCTGCGCGTAGCAGGAACAACTGGGATAGAAACGACAGTGACTGGCCATCAGTGGGCTGATGGCGTAGCGGTAGAACTGGATCGGAGCGAGGGCCAGTTTACGCATGGGGACTGTCGGACACCCCTGATCCGGTCGATGGTTCAGGGCGAGCCCGGCTACGCGCTAGGCGCTTCCAGAGTTTGCCGAACTGATGTCTCAACTCGGGGTTCTCCAGGTCGCCAATGCCTTTGCGTGCCACGATCACGATGTCCCAACCGGCCAGCAACTCGAGGTTATGGCGGAAGGATTCGCGTATCTGGCGTTTGAGGCGATTGCGCTCGACGGAGAGCTTGACGCTCTTTTTGCCGATCACCAGGCCGAGACGGGGGTGATCGAGACCGTTATCGCGCGCGAGGAGCAGGACGTGCTTGCCGGGAACCTTCCCGGTCGGTGAGTCGAAGACTGCCTTGAATTGTCGGGGAACCAGCAGACGCTTTTCCCGACCGAAGCCCTGACTCACCACCCGTTCCGGATAGATCAGACGGTCAGGCGCTTGCGGCCCTTGGCGCGACGACGCGACAGGACTTGACGGCCGTTCTTGGTAGCCATGCGGGCACGGAAACCGTGGGTGCGAGCGCGCTTGATGGTGCTGGGTTGGAAAGTGCGTTTCATGATGCTTTACCTGGTGGTCACTACGGGCCGGAAGTGGCCCCCGTTTAAAGAGACCGGCAATTCTAGTGAAACGGCGCGGGCAGGTCAATTTCCAACCAGTACCGCCGACAAAAGAATATAGAAGGAAAGGAATTTTAAAAAAGCTTGGTTGCTTTTTTTAAAACTGGGTCAGGGGTCTGCCTGTGGAAAACTCGCCTTGGGGTGCATGGTGCCTGGTGTTCGCCGGGCTAACAAGCCTGTCCACAACAGGTGACCTGGTTGTGGGGTGGCTGGGAGAAAGCTGGGGGTGAATCGCCTAGTTACCCACAGGCGGAATATCCAGACGGTTTTCCCCAGGGCGAAAGGGGGGCTTCAGGGCCTGTTATCCACAAGATTCATGCCAAGCACGGTGTTGTCCTGAGCGGTGAATAACATCTTGATTTTGTTCAACGATTCGCCGCTTTTCGTGTGGATAACTCGATCGCCGACCGCTACAATGGCCTCCTGTATTTTGCGTCCGGCACCTTTCCGACTTGGGGGATATCCGTGTCAGTGGAACTTTGGCAGCAGTGCGTGGAGCTCTTGCGCGATGAGCTGCCTGCCCAGCAATTCAACACCTGGATCCGCCCATTGCAGGTTGAAGCCGATGGAGACGAACTGAGGGTCTACGCGCCCAACCGCTTCGTACTCGATTGGGTCAACGAGAAGTACATGGGCCGGCTTCTTGAGTTGCTCGGCGAACGGGGCAACGGCCTGGCGCCTGCCCTTTCCTTATTAATAGGCAGCAAGCGTAGCCCGGCTCCGCGGAAGGCACCTCCGCCACCGCCGCCGGTAATGGCGCCGCCGCCCCCACCGGCACCCGCACCCTCGCAGATGCGCATCGAGACCGTGGACGAAGCCCGCGATAATCTCGACCCGCTGGCGTCCGTGGTGCCTGCGCCGGCCATTCGCACCGAGCGCTCCGTGCAGGTGGAAGGGGCGCTGAAGCACACCAGCTACCTGAACCGAACCTTCACCTTCGAGAACTTCGTCGAGGGCAAGTCCAACCAGCTGGCGCGCGCTGCAGCCTGGCAGGTAGCGGACAACCCCAAGCACGGTTACAACCCGCTGTTCCTCTATGGTGGCGTCGGCCTCGGCAAGACCCACCTGATGCACGCTGTGGGTAACCATCTGCTGAAGAAGAATCCGAATGCCAAGGTGGTGTACCTGCACTCCGAGCGTTTCGTGGCGGACATGGTCAAGGCCTTGCAGCTGAACGCCATCAACGAGTTCAAGCGCTTCTACCGTTCGGTGGATGCGCTGCTGATCGACGATATTCAGTTCTTCGCCCGCAAGGAGCGTTCGCAGGAGGAGTTTTTCCACACCTTCAATGCCCTGCTCGAAGGTGGTCAACAGGTGATCCTCACCAGCGACCGCTATCCGAAGGAGATCGAAGGTCTCGAAGAGCGCCTGAAATCTCGCTTTGGCTGGGGCCTGACGGTGGCTGTCGAGCCGCCGGAGCTGGAAACCCGCGTAGCGATCCTGATGAAGAAGGCGGAGCAGGCCAAGGTCGAACTGCCACACGACGCCGCGTTCTTCATTGCCCAGCGGATCCGCTCCAACGTACGTGAACTGGAAGGTGCACTGAAGCGTGTGATCGCCCATGCCCACTTCATGGGGCGCGATATCACCATCGAGCTCATCCGTGAGTCGCTGAAGGACCTCCTGGCCCTGCAGGACAAGCTGGTCAGCATCGACAATATCCAGCGCACCGTAGTCGAGTACTACAAGATCAAGATGTCCGACATGCTGTCCAAGCGCCGTTCGCGCTCGGTCGCCAGGCCGCGGCAGGTCGCCATGGCGTTGTCCAAGGAACTGACCAACCATAGCCTGCCGGAAATCGGCGATGCCTTCGGTGGACGAGACCACACCACCGTGCTTCACGCCTGTCGTAAGATTGCGCAATTAAGGGAATCCGACGCGGATATCCGCGAGGATTACAAGAATCTGCTGCGTACACTGACCACCTGACCGCAGCCCAAGAGGCAAGGGACTAGACCATGCATTTAACAATTCAACGCGAAGCCCTGTTGAAACCCCTGCAACTGGTCGCCGGCGTCGTCGAGCGCCGCCAGACATTGCCGGTCCTCTCCAACGTCCTGCTGGTGGTCGAAGGCCAGCAACTGTCGTTGACCGGTACTGACCTCGAGGTCGAGCTGGTGGGGCGCGTTGCACTGGAAGAGCCGGCCGAGCCAGGTGAGATCACGGTGCCTGCGCGCAAGCTGATGGACATCTGCAAGAGCCTGCCCAGCGACACGCTGATCGATATCCGTGTCGACGAGCAGAAGTTGCTGATCAAGGCCGGCCGTAGCCGTTTCACGCTTTCCACCCTGCCGGCGAACGATTTCCCGACCGTGGAAGAAGGTCCCGGCTCGCTGAACTTCAGCCTGGTACAGAGCAAGCTGCGCCGTCTGATCGAGCGCACCAGCTTCGCCATGGCCCAGCAGGACGTGCGTTATTACCTCAACGGCATGCTGCTGGAAGTGAACGCCGGCACCTTGCGTGCGGTGGCGACTGATGGGCACCGCCTGGCTATGTGCGCGATGAATACCGGCATCGAAGGCCTCGATCGCCACCAGGTGATCGTGCCGCGCAAAGGTATCCTGGAACTGGCCCGTCTGCTTACCGAACAGGATGGTGAAGTCCGTATCGTCCTTGGCCAGCACCATATCCGTGCAACCACCGGCGAATTCACCTTCACCTCCAAGCTTGTCGACGGCAAGTTCCCGGACTACGAGCGAGTGCTACCCCGCGGCGGCGACAAGCTGGTGCTGGGTGACCGTCAGGCCCTGCGTGAGGCGTTCAGTCGTACCGCGATTCTGTCCAACGAGAAGTACCGCGGCATTCGCCTGACCTTGGCGTCCGGTCTGCTGAAGATCCAGGCCAATAACCCCGAGCAGGAAGAAGCCGAGGAAGAAGTCGCCGTGGATTACAACGGCAGCAACCTGGAGATCGGTTTCAACGTCAGCTACCTGCTGGACGTGTTGGGCGTGATGTCCACCGAACAGGTTCGCCTGATCCTGTCCGACGCCAACAGCAGTGCACTGCTGCAGGAAGCTGACAACGACGATTCCTCCTACGTCGTAATGCCGATGCGTCTGTAACGACTCAATGTCCCTCAGCCGTATCTCGGTCACCGGTGTGCGTAACCTGCACCCGGTGACCCTCTCCCCCTCCCCCCGCATCAATATCCTCCACGGCGACAACGGCAGCGGTAAAACCAGCCTGCTGGAAGCCATTCACCTTCTCGGCCTCGCTCGTTCCTTTCGCAGTACGCGGCTGCAGCCGGTAATCCAGTACGACCAGCCTGCCTGCATTGTTTTCGGCCAGGTCAGCCTTACCGAGGGTGGCCAGTGCAATCTGGGGATATCGCGGGATCGCCAGGGGGAATTCCAGATTCGTATCGACGGGCAAAGTGCCAAGAGCACCGCACAACTGGCCGAGGCGTTGCCCTTGCAGTTGATCAACCCGGACAGTTTTCGCTTGCTCGAAGGATCGCCGAAAATTCGTCGGCAGTTTCTAGACTGGGGCGTGTTCCACGTGGAACCTCGTTTCCTGCCAGCCTGGCAACGGCTGCAGAAGGCCCTGCGGCAGCGGAACTCATGGCTCCGGCATGGTACACTGGACGCCGCTTCGCAGGCGGCCTGGGACCGGGAACTATGCCTGGCCAGCGGTGAAATCGACGAGTATCGAAGGGCCTATATCCAGGCATTGAAACCGGTCTTCGAACGTACACTTGCCGACTTGGTGGAACTCGACAGTCTGACGCTCAGTTACTACCGGGGCTGGGACAAGGATCGGGAGCTGTCCGAAGTGCTTACCACTTCCCTGTTCCGTGATCGACAGATCGGGCACACCCAGGCGGGACCGCAACGCGCCGACCTGCGATTGCGTTCAGGTGCACACAACGCCGCAGACATACTTTCTCGCGGGCAGCAGAAGCTGGTGGTCTGCGCGCTGCGGATCGCCCAGGGTCATCTGGTGAACCAGGCGAAACGCGGCCAGTGCATCTACCTAGTTGACGACTTACCGTCAGAGTTGGACGAACAGCATCGACAGGCACTTTGCCGGTTGCTGGAAGATTTGGATTGCCAGGTGTTCATCACCTGCGTTGACCATGAATTTCTGAGGGACTGCTGGCGCAAGGATACGCCGGTTGCCGTGTTCCACGTGGAACATGGTTGTATCAGCCCCACGATCATCGGGAGTGAAGCATGAGCGAGACCAAAACGTACGACTCTTCCAGCATCAAGGTGCTGAAAGGGCTGGATGCCGTACGCAAACGCCCCGGTATGTACATCGGCGACACCGATGATGGGACCGGCCTGCACCACATGGTGTTCGAGGTCGTCGACAACTCGATCGACGAAGCCCTTGCCGGTTTCTGCACTGAGATCAGCATCACTATCCATACCGATGAATCCATCACCGTGCGCGACAACGGTCGTGGCATTCCGGTGGATATCCATAAGGAAGAAGGGGTTTCCGCCGCCGAGGTCATCATGACCGTGCTACATGCCGGCGGTAAGTTCGACGACAACACCTACAAGGTTTCCGGCGGTCTGCACGGTGTCGGTGTGTCGGTGGTTAACGCGCTGTCCGAAGAACTGCGCCTGACCATACGTCGCGCTGGCCAGGTTTGGGAACAGGTCTACCACCATGGTGTCCCGCAGTTCCCGCTGCGACCGGTTGGCGAAACCGAAGGAACCGGCACCGAGGTCCACTTCAAGGCATCGGCCCAGACCTTCAGCAATATCCACTTCAGCTGGGACATCCTGGCCAAGCGCCTGCGCGAACTGTCTTTCCTGAACTCCGGTGTGGGCATCGTCCTGCGCGACGAGCGCAGTGGCAAGGAAGAGATGTTCAAGTACGAGGGTGGTCTCAAGGCCTTCGTCGAGTACCTCAACACCAACAAGACCATCGTCAACGAGGTGTTCCATTTCAACATCCAGCGTGAAGAGGATGGCGTGGGCGTGGAAGTTGCCCTGCAATGGAACGACAGTTTCAACGAGAACATCCTCTGCTTCACCAACAACATTCCCCAGCGTGACGGGGGGACTCACCTGGCGGGTTTCCGCTCGGCCCTTACCCGCCACCTGAACAACTACATCGAGCAGGAAGGCCTGGCGAAGAAGTACAAGATCGCCACCACCGGCGATGACGCCCGTGAAGGCCTCACGGCGATCATCTCGGTCAAGGTGCCGGATCCCAAGTTCAGCTCCCAGACCAAGGACAAGCTGGTCTCCTCCGAAGTCAAGACTGCAGTCGAACAGGAAATGGGCAAGTACTTTGCCGACTTCCTGTTGGAGAACCCCAACGAAGCCAAGGCTGTGGTCGGCAAGATGATCGATGCCGCCCGCGCCCGCGAGGCTGCGCGCAAAGCGCGCGAGATGACCCGCCGCAAGGGCGCCCTGGATATCGCCGGCCTGCCGGGCAAGTTGGCGGACTGCCAGGAGAAGGACCCTGCCCTTTCCGAACTCTACATAGTGGAGGGTGATTCCGCGGGTGGTTCGGCCAAGCAGGGCCGTAACCGCAAGACCCAGGCGATCCTCCCGCTCAAGGGCAAGATCCTCAACGTGGAGAAAGCCCGTTTCGACAAGATGTTGTCTTCCCAGGAAGTCGGCACCCTGATTACCGCACTGGGCTGCGGTATCGGACGCGAGGAATACAACATCGAGAAACTGCGTTACCACAACATCATCATCATGACCGACGCCGACGTCGACGGTTCGCACATCCGTACCTTGCTGCTGACCTTCTTCTTCCGGCAGATGCCTGAGCTGATCGAGCGTGGTTACGTCTACATTGCCCAGCCGCCGCTGTACAAGGTGAAGAAGGGCAAGCAGGAGCAGTACATCAAGGACGACGAGGCCATGGACGAGTACATGACCCAGTCGGCCCTTGAAGAGGCCAGCCTGCACGTCAACGAGAATGCCCCTGGCCTCTCTGGCGAAGCGCTCGAGCGTCTGGTGAATGGTTACCGCAATGTGATGCGCACCCTGAAGCGCCTGTCGCGCCTGTACCCGCAGGATCTGACCGAGCACATGATCTACCTGCCTCGCGTCAGCGTTGACCAGCTCTCCGATCAGGCCGCCATGCAGTCCTGGCTGGAAGGCTTCCAGGCGCGTCTGAAGTCGGCGGAGAAGTCCGGCCTGACCTACGCTGCGAGCCTGCGCGAGGACCGGGAGCGCCACCTGTGGCTGCCGGAAGTGGAGCAAACCGCCCACGGCCTGTCCCACTACATCACCTTCAACCGCGATTTCTTCGCCAGCAACGACTACCGCCAGGTGACCGAACTGGGCGACCAGCTCAACAACCTCTTGGAAGAAGGTGCATTCGTCCAGCGCGGCGAGCGCAAGAAACCGGTGGTCAGCTTCAAGGAAGCCCTGGCCTGGCTGATGACCGAAAGCACCAAGCGTCACACAATCCAGCGCTACAAGGGGTTGGGTGAGATGAACCCGGAGCAGCTGTGGGAAACCACCATGGACCCCAGCGTTCGTCGCATGCTCAAGGTCACCATCGAAGACGCCATCGCCGCGGACCAGATCTTCAACACCCTCATGGGTGATGCGGTGGAACCGCGTCGTGACTTCATCGAGAGCAACGCCCTGGCGGTGGCCAACCTCGACGTGTAACGACCTGAACGCGCATATTGATTGTCGCGTTCAAGCTTCAAGCCCCGGCCTCTGTGCCGGGGTTTTTCTTTTAAGCCAGCAAGCCACCAGCACCGCCCTGCCCGTTCGACCGAGCGATTAGGCAGGTAATCATCTGCACTGCGGACTGCCTGTAGGATCACGTTGCCTCGACAGCTGTCTGACACGAGCTTGAGCGGGCCTATCGCAAGGCCGCAAAACGGTTCAAATAGTTGATCAGCGTGCCGCTGCAAGGTGACACCCATGGTGTTGATTCTTCCATCATGACGGGTGCATAACCCCGTGTAGTACACAGACTGTTACTGGCTGACCTATGAGCGACGCTGATCTGCTGGAGCAACTACAAGCCGAAAACGCCCGATTGACTGCGCTACTGGAAGCCAACGGTATCGAGTGGCGTGCACCTGTCGCGTCTAGCAAGGAGGCTGATGGCCCGATCGCCGAACCCGTAGCCCCGAGGCTGGATACTGATGCGAAGCTGGCGTTGTTCAGGCGCTTGTTCCGGGGCAGAACCGATGTCTTTCCACTGCGCTGGGAAAGCAAGGCGGGTAAATCGGGTTACTCCCCTGCCTGTGCCAATGAGTGGCGTGTCGGCGTTTGCGAGAAGCCCCGGATCAAATGCGGCGAGTGCCCGCATCGTCAACTAATACCCCTGAGCGACCAGGTGCTGTACCGGCATCTGGCCGGTGAGATCGTCATTGGTGTCTATCCACTGATGCCAGACGACACCTGCCATTTCCTGGCTGTGGATTTTGACGAGGCTGATTGGCGGGAAGACGTCCAGGCCTTTGCACAGTCATGCCGAGAGTTGGGCGTGCCGGTGGCGGTGGAAATTTCGCGTTCCGGCAACGGTGCTCATGCTTGGCTCTTCTTCGCGAGCTATGTACCCGCAGCTGAGGCGAGACGCCTGGGTACAGCGATCATCAGCCGTACCTGCGAACGCACCCGGCAGTTGGCCCTTACCTCCTATGACCGACTTTTTCCGAACCAGGACAGCATGCCGAAAGGCGGATTCGGAAATCTGATCGCCTTGCCATTACAGAAGAGCGCGCGCGCTCGAAATGCCAGCGTGTTTGTTGATGAAGAGCTGGTTCCTTATCCCGATCAGTGGGCTTTCCTCGCGAGCCTTCAGCCGATGTACGCCGAAGACATCGAGCCCGCGATAGTCAGGGCCATTGGGCATCGCCATCCCCTGGATGTAATCGGTGACGAGACTGAAGAGCGACAGCCCTGGGAGCATCAGGCGCCCAAGTCACGGAAACTGACCTGTCCGCTTCCCACCGTGTTGAATGTGACCTTGGCCAATAAGATCTATTTCAACAAATCCGAACTGCCCCTGCCGTTGTCGAACCAGCTCATCCGGTTGGCGGCGTTTCAGAACCCGGAATTCTACAAGGCTCAGGTCATGCGCCTACCGGTGTGGAACAAGCCTCGCGTGATTGGATGTGCCGAGAACTTTCCCAAGCACATCGCGTTGCCGCGTGGCTGCCTGAATGCCGCCCAAGAATTGCTAGAGGAAAACGGCATTGCCCTGGTGCTTCACGATGAGCGCTTCCTGGGTGAGCCCATCGATATTCACTTTGCGGGAACGTTGCGGCCGGATCAGGAGATTGCCCTCGAGGCCGTGCTGGGGCATGACACCGGAATCCTGTGTGCGCCGACGGCGTTCGGCAAAACCGTGACGGCTGCTGCGCTGATTGCCAGGCGAGGCGTGAATACACTGGTGCTAGTGCATCGCACCGAGCTGCTTCAACAATGGAAGGAGCGCTTGCAGACTTTCCTGAGTGTTGAGAAAGGAATGATCGGCACCATCGGGGGAGGTAAAGCCAAGCCGAGCCGGCTCATCGATGTCGCGGTGATGCAGTCGTTGTCGCGCCACGGTGAAGTCAGTGGGCAGGTGAAACAGTACGGGCAGATCATCGTCGATGAATGCCATCACCTGTCGGCTATTTCATTCGAAGCCATCCTGAAGAGCTCCGCCGCCAAATATGTGCTCGGATTGACCGCTACGCCGATACGCCGAGATGGTCAGCAACCGATCATCTTCATGCAATGCGGGCCCATTCGGCACACTGCGTCGAGGCCGGCCAGTGCTCCCGTTGATCTGGTGGTCATGCCTCAGTGGTTGCGTCAGCCGATGGTGATGGCTGAGAACGCTGGCATCCAGGAGGTCTTTCGACAGGTCGCTGAAGATGGAGAGCGAACTGACAGAATCATTGCTGCGGTTGAAGTGGCATTCAGGCGAGGTCGGAAGATCCTGGTGCTGACGGAGCGTACCGACCACTTGAGTGTTATCGAAGAGCTGCTGGTTGGGCGGGTGGAAAGCTTGTTCGCGCTGCATGGTCGGTTATCCAAAAAGCAACGGGCTGTACTGATTAGCGAACTGGAGGCGTTACCACCCGATGCCCCACGAGTACTCCTGGCTACGGGCAAGCTGGTCGGCGAAGGTTTCGACCATCCGCCGTTGGATACCTTGATCCTGGCCATGCCGATTTCCTGGAAAGGCAATCCTCAGCAATATGCCGGGCGACTGCACCGGGAGCATACGAGCAAAACCGACGTACGCATCGTTGACTTCGTCGATACCGGACATCCGGCGTTGTTACGGATGTGGAACAAGCGTCAAGCCGGTTACAGGGCAATGGGCTATCGCATTGCAGATCCGTCGAGCTCAATGGAGTTGCTCGAACCGGGGGATTAGCCAGCCTTTAGTATCAGAGCTGCGTCTCCTCGTAACGATGTCCATGCCGAAGTCGCCCATTCGCACCAATCCCCGTTGTTGGTCCATTCCCTGGCATGCATGTGCATTGATTTGGTAATGCAAGCGCATTACCATGGGGCTGTTCTCCTCGCTGATCCGGAGTTCGGCATGGCTACCACACTTGAAGTCGAATCCACTCTCACTGACCGATACCAAACCACAGTGCCGGAAACAGTGCGTCGTGCTCTCCGTTTGAGCAAACGCGATAAGCTCCATTACACGATCCGTCCCAGCGGCGAGGTGGTGCTCACCCGCGCGGAAGCACCAGAAGATGATCCGGTGCTCGGCCAGTTCCTGGGCTTTCTGGCACGTGACATCGCCAGCCATCCCGAGCGCTTGCAAGCCGTCGATGCGAACCTCGTGGCGCGCATTCATGCGCTGGTTGGAAGCGTTGAGGTTGACCTTGATGCTCCGTTGTCGACGGATGATGAATGAGCCAAGACAAGCCCATGCCACTAGTTGTACACGGTTGGACGGTTTTTGCTCACCCCCTGTTTCTGGATCAGATCGAGTCCCTGATCCAGCAGGTCGAGGCGTTGAAGCAGAAAGATCCGGTGGGCTACATCAAGAAGAACGCAACTAAACGATTGGCCGCGATTGCCAAGCTCGCATTTGACGTCATCCCGCAAGATCCAACCAAGCCCGAGTACCGCCAAGGCGGCGCGCTGGGCGAGGATCATAAGCACTGGTTTCGTGCCAAGTTCTTTCAGCAGTACCGACTGTTCTTCCGTTATCACGGGCCAAGTCGGGTGATTGTGTTGGCATGGGTGAACGATGAAGACACCAAGCGCGCCTATGAAAGCAGTGAAGATGCTTATCGGGTTTTCCGGAAGATGTTGGCCAGCGGTCATCCGCCCGACGATTGGGATTGGTCGCTGAAAGAGGCTACGTCGGAGGCGGCGCGTCTGCGCAAGGCAATGGCGTCGACCAAGTGAGCTTCATCCAGCTCTGACGCGAGGGCTGGGCCTGCCACACCACCGAAATCGTACTGACAAGCCTTACCCGCCAGGAGCTGCATCAGCTTGGAATTTAGAACCTGCATATGAGTGTCCTGGCGGTTAACAGACAACAGGCGATCCAGAGGGGCATCCATTCGTAGCGACACCCAGGCGAGTTTCCCCGTGTCAGTGATTGGCTGTTCCTCGACAGGCATGGCGAATGGCTTACATCAGGTGACGGTCATAGCTGCTATCGCGCATTGCTCGTCATCCGTAACCTACAAGCATCCACTGAGCGAAGGAGTCGCTCAGAACCATGGACGATGACGAACGCAAGGATGCGTCGACAGGATGTCGGCTCGTTACAAAAGACCCGCTTCGGCGGGTTTTTTGTTGTCCAGAGAATATGCCGACCCCATCGCCTGACTCGGCAATCTGCGAATCGACCCACTCTCGGTAAGCCGCATCGCGTGGGTCGTGGTAGACCCCCGAGGCGCGCTGGCAGAATGCGTTGATCAGCTCGCATGGCGTTGGGAGGGGTTATCGTCGATGCGCATCATCCTGAGCCGCAAAGGCTTTGATTCGTCCGCCGGTGACTGCCCCAGCGCAATCCTGCCGGATGGTCGTCTTTGCTCCCTGCCCATCCCGGATGATTCCTCGCCCATTACCTATGGGGAAATCGACTACGACGGTATCGACCTTGGTGAACTGGTAGATCAGCTGACCCGCAAAACCGGGTGGCGCGGTCGAGGTGCCCACCTGGACCCTGATCTGCGTGTCGAGGCCCTGCCCCGCATGCCCGGGTGGCGACCGATGCTGGGGCAGAGTGGCAGTGCTCAAGGGCATTTACGCAATGAGGGCGTTACGGCGGGGGATCTGTTCCTGTTCTTCGGATCCTTTCGTCCCATCGAGCAGGTATCAGGTAGTTGGCGTTTCTGTCCGGATCAGGCGTCCATACATGCGATTTGGGGTTGGCTGCAGGTGGGGGAGATTCTCAAGGTCGATGATCTTCCTGCGCAAGCGATTCCCTGGGCACGTTATCACCCGCATTTCGCCTATGAACAGGACCCCACCAATACCCTGTACCTGGCCACGGAAAAACTGGCTCTGGGCGGGATGCCGCCACGGCTTCCGGGAGCAGGCACTTTCCGTTATCTGAATGAACGCCGGGTGCTTACCGCACCTGGTTCGGCGCTACAGACCTGCTGGCAGCTGCCGGCCTGCTTTGCACCCGGCGAAGGCCAGGCCGGGTTGAGTTTCCATCGCAACCGAAGCCGATGGAGCACCGTAGGAGATCGCTGTCTGCTAAACAGCGCATTCAGGGGGCAGGAGTTCGTCTTCGACACGCAGGGCCGCGATCAGGTACTGACTTGGCTCAGAAACCTGCTGATGAGCGCTTGAGCTCGCTTGCTGAATCAGGAGTTTTTCCTTTCCGGACAATGGGTTGAAAGCCGGAAACAGGCGGTAACACGAGGGTGTCAAAAGGATGGGAGGAGTGTTACCCATGGCCCTGGCCCAGGGTACCCGGACGAGTCGTATGGGAACAGTTTTGGGGCTCGGAAAGGCCTTTCTGAAACAGAAATTTTTATAATGTATTGATTTATAAGGTGTTTTTTATTTTTGGCACGACTCGTGCTCTATATATGGCACAACAACAATAAAAAGCTTCAAGAAGAAATTTTTCGACTCTGACAAAACAAAAACAACAGCCCAGAGAAGAAGCAAACCGATTTTTTTGGAGAGGGTGTGCCATTCCGCACCCCGGTGACTGGAGCAACAGAACAATAAAACTACCTCAAGGTAGCGGCAGCTCTGGTTGGTTCAAATGACGATGGCATGATCAGCGTCCAAAAAAATCCGTTTGCCCTAGGTCCGTGTTGGGACCAGCCATTTCTGGCTCGCTAGCAGCCAGTAGCGAAGAACAACAACGAGCACTTGATAAGAACAACAACAATAACGAAGAAACATTTGAGGGGAGCTTAGGCTCCCCTCAGTGCTTTCCGGCTCCCGCAAAATCCCCTTCCGGCGTAACCCCTTCCCCCTTGCAATGGCGCTACCGAGTGTTCTGGCGCTGGTCGCCAGCGAACGGGCATCGTAGTCTGGAGCCCTCTGCAGGGCCTTTGGGGATCGCGCGAGGAACACAATGATGGAAGACCAGGTACCGGTTACTGACGAAGAAATCAGCGCCTATATGATGCGGCAGCTGCGTTCCGGGAGGGTCAAGCCGGCGGTGCTGGTCGTACTCACCGAGAAGAACTTTCCAGGGGTGAAGCGTGAGCGGATCATCCACTGCTTCAACGCCCTGGATTCGAAATACCTGAAAGGGTAACGCGGCGCGTTGCGAGAAAGCGTTATGCACTTCCTCGCTAAGCTTTAGTGTGAATGGTAAAGCTTTGTAAATCAGCGCTTTGAGCGACGATTTTGGCGAATCGCCAAAATTCTGTCCACAGCTTATCCACAAATCAGGCGGGTTGGTCGACCGCGGCAGCGGACTGCGGTCCTTCGATCTCGCGCTGGGTCGCTTCCACCCAGGCGAACGCGCGGTCGTTCAGCTCGGCGATGGCCCTTGGGCCCTCCCCTTCCGCGTACATCACCGGACCGATGACGACTTGGATGGTGCCGGGATACTTGGCCCAGCCTTCCTTGGGCCAGAAGCTGCCGGCGTTGTGGGCCACCGGCAGCACCGGGAGCCCGGCGTTGACCGCCAGGGCTGCGCCGCCACGGGAGAACTTGCCCATCTGGCCGGCCGGTACGCGGGTTCCCTCGGGGAAGATCAGCACCCAGGCGCCCTGCTTCAGGCGTTCGTCGCCCTGCGCGGCGAGTTGCTTGAGCGCCGCCTTCGGGTTGCTGCGGTCGATGGCGATGGGCTTCATCAGCGCCATGGCCCAACCGAAGAAGGGCACCCGCAGCAACTCGCGCTTGACCACCTGGCTGAGGGGCTCGAAGGCGCCGGAGAGATAGAAGGTTTCCCAGGTGCTCTGGTGCTTGGCGAGGATCACACAGGGGCGCTCAGGCACGTTCTCCAGGCCCTTCACTTCGTAGCGGATACCCACCATCACCTTGGTCAGCCAGACGGCGAAGCGGCACCAGCGCCAGACGATGAAGCGGTACCTGGCGCGGAAGGGCATGAAAGGTGCGAAAAATAGGCTCAGCGTGCCCCAGATGAAGGCGCTCAACGACAGCAGCAGGTAGAAGAGGAAAGTTCTGATGGCCTGCACTGTCGTCATGGGAGCTGTTGACCTTGTTTATTGAAGGAGATGTGCGGCGACTGCCGCCAGATCGTCGAATACCAGGGTTCCCGCTGGCAGGGCTTTGGCCAGGGTCCGTTCACCCTTGCCGGTCTTCACCAGAACGGGCTGACAATCGACGGCCAGCGCGGCTTCCAGGTCACCACTGCTGTCGCCGACGAACCAGGTTCCAGCAAGCTCCACGCCATAGTGCTCGGCGATGCGCTTGAGCATGCCTGGGCGCGGCTTGCGGCAATCGCAGCCCTCGTCCGGACCGTGGGGACAATACTGGATAACGCCCAGTTCGCCACCCCGCTCCGCCACCAGTTCACGCAGCCGCGCGTGCATCGAGTCCAGGGTGGCGAGGTCGTAGTAGCCGCGGGCAATGCCGGATTGGTTGGTGGCCACGGCGACTGTCCAGCCGGCCTTGCTCAGGCGGGCGATGGCCTCGATGGCGCTGGGTATCGGGATCCACTCTTCGAGGGATTTGATGTACTCGTCGGAGTCCTGGTTGATGACTCCGTCGCGGTCGAGAATCAGTAACTTCATCAATGAGCCTCAAGCGGCAAGCCACAAGCGCCAAGCGTGCTCAGTCGAGACTTGCAGCTTGAAGCTTGCAGCTTGTGGCTGTCCTTCCTCAACCCAATACCGAAATGTCTGCCACGCCCAGGAACAGGCCGCGCAGCTTGGCCAGCAGTGCATAGCGGTTGCCACGCACGGCGGCGTCTTCGGCATTGACCAGCACCGCTTCGAAGAAGCTGTCCACGGGCTCGCGCAGGCTGGCCAGGCGTTCCAGGGTCTCGCGGTAGCTGCCAGCGTTCGCCAGGGCCTGTTCGGCGTCGGCGACGGCCTTGGCCAGCGCCTGCTCGGCGCCTTCCTGCAACAGGGCGCTGTCGACGGTCGCCGGCACGCTGCCGTCGGCCTTGCTCAGCAGGTTGGACACGCGCTTGTTGGCGGCGGCCAGGGCGGCAGCTTCCGGCAGTCTGCGGAAGGCCTGTACGGCCTGTACGCGCTGGTCGAAGTCCAGTGCCGAGGACGGCTGCAGGGCGCGAACCGAGAGGTACACGGCCACGTCCACGCCTTCATCCTCATAGCGGGCACGCAAGCGGTCGAAGACGAACTCCAGCACCTGCTCGGCGAGGCCGTCGGCCTTCACCTTGATGCCATAGAGGTCGATGGCGAAGGCGACGGCGGCGGCGAGGTCGAGGTTCAGTTGCTTCTCGATCAGGATGCGCAGCACACCCAGGGCCTGGCGACGCAGGGCGAAGGGGTCCTTGCTGCCGGTGGGCAGCATGCCGATACCGAAGATGCCCACCAGGGTATCCAGCTTGTCGGCCACGGCCAGGGCGGCACCGGTGAGGGTCTGCGGCAACTCGGCGCCAGCGCCACGCGGCATGTACTGCTCGTTCAGCGCCTGGGCCACGTCTTCCGGCTCGCCGTCGTTCTTGGCGTAGTAGTAACCGGCGATGCCTTGCATCTCGGGGAATTCACCGACCATCTCGGTGGCCAGGTCGCACTTGGCGAGGATGCCGGCGCGCTCGGCGCGAGCCGCATCGGCGCCGATCTGCCGGGCGATGAAGCCGGCCAGTCGGGACACGCGCTCGGCCTTCTCGAACACAGTGCCGAGTTGGGCCTGGAACACCACGTTCTTCAGGCGCTCATTGAAGGTTTCCAGCTTCTGCTTCTTGTCCTGCTTGAAGAAGAACTCGGCGTCGGTGAGGCGCGGGCGCACCACCTTCTCGTTGCCGGAAATGATCTGCGCCGGGTCCTTGCTGGCCACGTTGGCCACGGTGATGAAGCGCGGCAGCAGCTTGCCGTTGGCGTCCAGCAGGCAGAAGTACTTCTGATTGTCCTGCATGGTGGAGATCAGGGCTTCCTGGGGCACGGCGAGGAAGCGCTCCTCGAAGGAGCACACCAGCGGCACCGGCCATTCGACCAGGGCAGTCACTTCGTCCAGCAGGTCGGCGGGAACCACCGCGGTGCCTTTCTGCTCGGCGGCCAGTTCGGCCACGCGCTTGGCGATGATCTCGCGGCGCTCGGCAAAGTCGACCAGCACGTGGGCACTGCGCAGGTCTTCCAGGTAGGTGGAAGGCTTGCCGATGCGGATGTTGTCCGGATTGTGGAAGCGATGGCCGCGGGATTCACGGCCGGCTTTCTGGGCGAGGATCTCGCAGTCGACCACCTCTTCACCGAACAGCATCACCAGCCATTGGGTCGGACGCACGAACTCGTCGCGGCGGGCGGCCCAGCGCATGCGCTTCGGAATCGGCAGGGCGGCCAGGGAGGCTTCGACTATACCGGGCAGCAGGCCCACGGCAGGCTGGCCGGGAATGTTCTGGCTGAACTTCAGCTTCGGGCCGCTCCTGTCGATCTGCTCCAGGTCCACGCCGCACTTGCGGGCGAAGCCCAGGGCGGCCTGGGTCGGCTTGCCTTCGGCGTCGAAGGCGGCCTGGATCGGCGGGCCGTCGAGATTGGCGCTGCGATCGGGCTGCTGGGTGGCCAACTGCTCAACGAGGACGGCCAGGCGACGCGGGGCGGCGAATACCTGGGCCTTGGCGTAGCCCAGGCCGGCAGCCTTGAGGCCTTGCTCGATGCCGGACAGGAAGGCATCACCCAGGGATTTCAGGGCCTTGGGAGGCAGCTCTTCGGTGCCCAGCTCTACCAGGAAATCTTGTGCACTCATTCGGCAGCCTCCAGCTTGGCCAGTACTTCGTCACGCAGTTCGGGGGTGGCCATGGGGAAGCCCAGGCGTGCACGCGCCTGCAGGTAGCTTTGCGCCACGGCGCGGGCCAAGGTGCGCACGCGCAGGATGTAGCGCTGGCGCTCGGTCACCGAGATGGCGCGGCGGGCGTCCAGCAGGTTGAAGGTGTGGGAGGCCTTGAGGACCATCTCGTAGGTCGGCAGCGGCAGCTGCAGCTCGATCAGGCGGTTGGCCTCGCTCTCGTAGAAGTCGAAGAGTTCGAACAGCTTCGGCACGTTGGCGTGCTCGAAGTTGAAGGTGGATTGCTCCACTTCGTTCTGGTGGAACACGTCGCCGTAGGTGACCTTGCCGAAGGGGCCGTCGGTCCAGACCAGGTCATAGACCGAGTCCACGCCCTGGATGTACATGGCCAGGCGCTCCAGGCCGTAGGTGATCTCGCCGGTGACCGGGTAGCACTCGATGCCGCCGACCTGCTGGAAGTAGGTGAATTGGGTGACTTCCATGCCGTTCAGCCAGATTTCCCAGCCCAGGCCCCAGGCGCCGAGGGTCGGCGATTCCCAGTTGTCTTCGACGAAGCGGATGTCGTGCACCAGCGGGTCGATGCCGATGGCCTTCAGCGAACCCAGGTACAGCTCCTGGAAGTTTTCCGGATTGGGCTTCAGCACCACCTGGAACTGGTAGTAGTGCTGCAGGCGGTTCGGGTTCTCGCCGTAGCGACCGTCGGTCGGGCGGCGGGACGGCTGCACGTAGGCGGCGTTCCAGGTCTCCGGACCAATGGCGCGGAGGAAGGTGGCGGTGTGGAAAGTACCGGCGCCCACTTCCATGTCGTAGGGCTGGAGCACCACGCAGCCCTGCTCGGCCCAGTACTGCTGCAGGGCGAGGATCAGGTCTTGGAAGGTGCGCACGGCGGGCGTAGTCTGGCTCACGAATTTCACCTGTGCTGGGTCTTCGACTGAAAACGCGGGAGTATACCCGATCCGACCCGCCGCAACTGCATGGAAAGCCTTATGCCACGCTGCTTCTGGTGCAATGACGACCCCCTCTACATCGCCTATCACGACACCGAATGGGGCGTACCGCTGAAGGATCCGGCGGCGCTCTTCGAACTGCTGTTGCTGGAGGGGTTCCAGGCTGGCCTGTCGTGGATCACCGTGCTGAAGAAACGCGAGCGTTATCGCGAGGTGCTGTTCGGCTTCGACCCGCAGCGCCTGGCGGTGATGAGTGACGAGGAGATCGAAGAGCGGATGCAGGACCCGGGCATCATCCGCAACCTGCTCAAGCTCAAGGCCGCGCGCCAGAACGCCCAAGCCTGGTTGCGCCTGGAGGACCCGGTGGCGCTGCTCTGGTCCTTTGTCGGCGGCCAGCCCAAGCTCAACCACTTCAGCGGCCGTGGCGATGTGCCGGCGGTCACCCCCGAGGCCGAAGCGATGAGCCGCGCGCTGAAGAAGGCCGGTTTCACCTTCGTCGGCCCGACCATCTGCTACGCCTTCATGCAGGCCGCCGGGATGGTCATGGATCACACCACGGACTGTGATCGCTACCGAGAGCTGACCGCCTGAGGCGGCATCGTTCATGCGGTGAGGGTAGAATGCGCCCTTTTGAAATCTCTGGAGTTGCCTGTGGATAAGCTGAAAGGCGCGCTGGTCGTGGGTTTCCTGCGCCTCTTCGCCCTGTTGCCCTGGCGGGCCGTGCAAGCCGTCGGGGCCACCATCGGCTGGCTGATGTGGAAACTGCCCAACCGCTCCCGTGATGTGGTGCGAATCAACCTGTCCAAGTGCTTCCCCGAATGGTCGCCCGCCGAGTTGGACCAGCGTGTGGGCCAGAGCCTGAAGGACATTGGCAAGACGCTCACCGAAAGCGCCTGCGCCTGGATCTGGCCGGCGGAGAAATCCATTGGCCTGGTGCGCGAGGTCGAAGGCCTGGAGGTACTGCACGAGGCCCTGGCCAGCGGCAAGGGCGTGGTCGGCATCACCAGCCACCTGGGCAACTGGGAAGTGCTCAACCACTTCTACTGCGCCCAGTGCAAACCCATCATCTTCTACCGCCCGCCGAAGCTGAAGGCGGTGGACGAGCTGCTGCAGAAACAGCGTGTGCAGCTGGGTAACCGCGTGGCGCCGTCCACCAAGGAAGGCATCCTCAGCGTCATCAAGGAAGTGCGCAAGGGCGGTGCCGTCGGTATTCCCGCCGATCCGGAACCAAGCCTCTCGGCCGGCCTCTTCGTGCCCTTCCTCGGCACCCAGGCCCTGACCAGCAAGTTCGTCCCCGGCATGCTCGCCGGCGGCAAGGCGCGTGGCGTGTTCCTGCATGCCCTGCGACTGCCCGATGGCTCCGGCTTCAAGGTGATCCTGGAAGCGGCGCCCGAGGCCATGTACAGCGAGAACGTGGAAGTAGCCGTGGCCGCCATGAGCGGTGTGGTGGAGAAGTACGTGCGGGCCTATCCGACCCAGTACATGTGGAGCATGAAGCGCTTCAAGAAACGCCCCGAGGGTGAGAAGAAGTGGTACTGACGAAGAAGGCGCCGGAAGGCGCCTTTTTAATTCCCGACTGCCGAAGGGTTGTGCACGGTCGCGATAAGCCGTATTAACGACGCCACGAACCGGCTCAGGATGATGCGATCGAATGGCCAACCAGCGGCAATTTCCCCGAACTCCGATGAAATGCAGGATCAAGATCAGCCACCCGAGTTTCGGTGAGCTGATCGCCCAGACCCGCGACCTGTCCGATGGCGGCGTCTACGTCCGGCATCCCGACCTGGCCGCCCTGCCCGTGGGCAGTGTGGTCAGCGGCCAGGTGCAGGACCTGCCCATCGAGGCGCCCGTCCTGCAAATGGAAGTGACACGGGTGGATGCCGAGGGGGCCGGGTTGCGCTTTCTGGAGTCCTGATCGGAGCGCGAAGAGGGCCTCGGTTGGGCTTCGCTGTGCTCAGACCAGCGTGGCCCGCACCAACTTACGACGAGGCGGGGTCGCGCTTGTCCAGGCGCTTGAGGAACACCGTCATCTCCTTCTCCGCCTGCTTGTCACCATGGGCGCGGGCGGCTTCCAGCCCCTGGGTCCAGGCATCACGGGCGGCTGAAAAGTCATCCTGGGCTTCCAGCGCCTTGCCCAGCAGCTTCCAGGCGGCTGAGTACTTCGGGTCCTGGTCCACGCATCGGCGCAGGTGTTCCGCGGCCCTGGGGAAGTCGCCCTGATCCAGGTAGCCCTTACCCAGGCCGAAGCGCAGCAGCGGATTGTCCACGCCCTTGGCCAGCATCTTTTCCAGTGATTCGATCATGCCCCGCTCTCCTCTGTGCGGCCTGCATTGTGCCAGCTAGAAGCGCCAGAAGGCCGGGCTGAGGAGGATCAACAGGGAAAACACTTCCAGCCGGCCAAGCACCATGGCCAGGCTCAGCACCAGCTTGGCACCGTCGGGCAGGTTGGCATAGTGCAGGGCCGCCTCGCCCAGGGCGGGACCCAGGTTGTTCATGCAGGAGGCCAGCACCGAAAACGCGGTCAGCTGGTCGAGGCCCAGGGCGAGCAGGATCAGCAGGAGCGCAACGAAGGTCATCAGGTAGATGGAACAGAAACCCCAAACCGACTCCACCACCCGGTCCGGGACGTGTCGGCGGCCCAGCTTGACGCTGAACACGCCATTGGGGTGCAGAAGCCTCTGGAACTCGCGAAGCCCCTGGCGAAACACCAGCAGGATGCGCATCACCTTCATGCCGCCGCCGGTGGATCCGGCGCAGGCGCCGATGAAGGTGGTGTAGAGCAGCAGGTAGGGGAGCAGCGTCGGCCAGCTGCTGAAGTCGGCCAGGCCGAAGCCCGTGGTGGTGGCGATGGACACCACCATGAAGGCGGCGTAGCGCAGCGATTGGGCCGGCGTCTCATAGTACTGGTGGAGGATCAGAGTAACCGCGCAGACGAGGAACACCGCGCTCAGCAGAAGCAGGTAGCTGCGGCATTCGGCGTCACGCAGGTAGTGGCTCAGGCTGCGCCGACGCCAGGCGAGGAAATGCAGGCCGAAATTGATCCCGGAGATGACCAGGAAAAACATGCAGATCAGCTCGATCAGCGGGCTGTCGAAGTAGCCGATGCTGGCGTCATGGGTGGAGAAGCCGCCGATGGCGATGGTCGAGAAGCTGTGACCGATGGCGTCGAACAGGCTCATGCCGGCGACCCAGTACGCCAGGGCGCAAGCCAGGGTCAGCCCGCAGTAGAGCAACCAGAGGGTCTTGGCGGTTTCGGCGATGCGCGGCGAGAGTTTCTGCTCCTTCAGCGGGCCGGGCATTTCCGCGCGGTACAGCTGCATGCCGCCGATGCCGAGCATCGGCATGATGGCCACCGCCAGCACGATGATGCCCATGCCGCCGAACCATTGCAGCTGCTGGCGGTAGTAGAGGACTGCGCGGGGCAACTGGTCGAGTCCGGTGAGCACGGTGGCGCCGGTGGTGCTGATGCCGGAGACGGATTCGAACAGGGCATCCACCGGCGTCATGCTCGGGGTGTCGATGAGCAGGAAGGGGATGCTGCCGAAGCTGCCGAGCACGATCCAGAACAGCGCGGTGATCAGGTAACCATCGCGAATCTGCAGCTCCTCACGGGCGCCGCGCACCGGCAGCCACGCCAGCAGGCCGCAGGCCAGGGTGATCAGCAGGGCGAGGAGGAATCCGCGCCAGGCGCCCTCGGCGTAGTAGAGGTCGATCAGCAGCGGCGGCAACTGGGTGCAGCTGAACAGCATCAGCAGCACGCCGAGGATGCGCAGGATCGCGGCGCGACGGCTGGCGCGGGACGGCGCCGGCGTTGGCCTGAGACGGGTCGTGTGGTGGGAGCGGAGGCTGGACATGGCGCGGCTGGGTTCGGCGATGCAGAGGGGCCGAACCCTAACCCCGGGGCCCAGGAAGTGGCGTTAGGCCTGGGCCGAAATGGCTTGGGAATCATCTGCAAGCCATGTCGGCATCCGGCTAAGGTGGAGCTCAGAAGAAG
Organism: Metapseudomonas cellulosilytica; assembly: GCF_049334135.1. Taxonomy (NCBI): domain Bacteria; kingdom Pseudomonadati; phylum Pseudomonadota; class Gammaproteobacteria; order Pseudomonadales; family Pseudomonadaceae; genus Metapseudomonas; species Metapseudomonas cellulosilytica. The sequence continues at coordinate 75,112 of NZ_JBHZGN010000013.1, forward strand.
GTCAGGCCAACCTGGAACAGGCGCTCGGCATCGCGGATGTACTTCTTGTCCACGAGGAACAGGATCACGTGGTCGCCGGACTCGATCACGGTGTCGTCGTGGGCGATCAGCACTTCCTCGTCACGGATGATGGCGCCGATGGTGGTGCCCGGCGGCAGGGCGATCTCCTCGATCATCTTGCCCACCACCTTGCTCGACTTGGCGTCGCCGTGGGCGATGGCTTCGATGGCCTCGGCCGCGCCGCGGCGCAGGGAGTGCACGCTGACGATGTCGCCACGGCGCACGTGGGTCAGCAGGGTGCCGATGGTGGCCAGCTGCGGACTGATCGCGATATCGATGTCGCCGCCCTGCACCAGGTCCACGTAGGCCGGGTTGTTGATGATGGTCATCACCTTGCGCGCGCCCAGGCGCTTGGCCAGCAGCGAGGACATGATGTTGGCCTCGTCGTCGTTGGTCAGGGCGAGGAAGATGTCCGCGTCGTTGATGTTCTCTTCCACCAGCAGGTCGCGGTCGGAGGCGCTGCCCTGGAGCACGATGGTGCTGTCCAGGACTTCCGAGAGGTGCCGGCAGCGCGCCGGATTCATCTCGATGATCTTCACCTGGTAGCGGCTTTCGATGGCCTCGGCCAGGCGCTCGCCGATATGGCCGCCGCCGGCGATCACCACGCGCTTGTAGTTGTCTTCCAGGCGGCGCAGCTCGCTCATCACTGCGCGGATATGGGCCTTGGCGGCGATGAAGAAGACTTCGTCGTCGGCCTCGATCACGGTGTCGCCCTTGGGCAGGATCGGCCGGTTGCGGCGGAAGATGGCCGCCACGCGGGTATCCACGTTGGGCATGTGCTCGCGGATCTGGCGCAGCTCCTGGCCCACCAGCGGCCCGCCGTAGTAGGCCTTGACCCCCACCAGCTGCGCCTTGCCCTCGGCGAAGTCGATCACCTGCAGGGCGCCGGGGTATTCGATCAGGCGCTTGATGTAATTGGTCACCACCTGTTCCGGGCTGATCAGCACGTCCACCGGAATCGCTTCGTTGTCGAACAGGCCGGCACGGGTCAGGTAGGCCGCTTCGCGCACCCGGGCGATCTTGGTGGGGGTGTGGAAGAAGGTGTAGGCCACCTGGCAGGCGACCATGTTCACCTCGTCGCTGTTGGTCACCGCCACCAGCATGTCGGCATCGTCGGCACCGGCCTGGCGCAACACCGTGGGGAAGGAGCCGCGGCCCTGCACGGTACGGATGTCGAGGCGGTCGCCGAGGTCGCGCAGGCGGTCGCCGTCGGTGTCGACCACGGTGATGTCGTTGGCCTCGCCCGAAAGGTGTTCGGCAAGCGTGCCGCCCACCTGGCCCGCGCCAAGAATGATGATCTTCACTGCTAGCTCCGTTAGCCGCGCCCTGAAGCGGCGATCTTGATCAGCTTGGCATAGTAGAACCCGTCATGGCCGTTGTCCTGCGCCAGCAACTGACGGCCATGGGGTCGCTTCAATCCGTAGGGGCCGGGGATGTCCAGCTCGCGGGCACCAGGGGTTCGGGCGAGGAAGGCGGCGATGTTGTCGCTGTTTTCCCGGGGCAGGGTCGAGCAGGTGGCGTAGAGCAGCACGCCGCCCACTTCCAGGGTCGGCCAGAGGGCGTCCAGCAACTCGCCCTGGAGCTGCGCCAGGGCGGCGATGTCTTCTTCCTTGCGGGTCAGCTTGATGTCCGGGTGGCGGCGGATCACGCCGGTGGCCGAACAGGGCGCGTCCAGCAGGATGCGCTGAAACGGCTTGCCGTCCCACCAGCCGGCGGTGTCGCGGCCATCGGCAGCGATCAGCCGGGCGCTGAGGCCGAGGCGCTCGAGGTTCTCGCGTACGCGCACCAGGCGGCTTTCTTCCAGGTCGACTGCCACTACTTCGGAGAGGCCGGGTTCGGCCTCGAGGACGTGGCAGGTCTTGCCGCCGGGCGCGCAGCAGGCGTCCAGGACACGCTGGCCGGGCGCCAGTTCCAGCAGGTCGGCGGCCAATTGTGCGGCTTCGTCCTGCACGCTGACGCGGCCTTCGGCGAAGCCCGGCAGGGTCTTCACATCGCGAGCCTCGGCCAGGCGTATGCCGTCGCGGCTGAAGGCACAGGGCTCGGCGGCGATTCCGGCCTGCACCAGTTCGGCCAGGTAGGCGTCGCGGCTGCCATGGCGGCGATTGACCCGCAGGATCAGCGGCGGATGGGCGTTGTTCGCCGCGCAGACCGCCTCCCAGTGCTCCGGCCAGGCAGCCTTCAGGGCCTTCTGCAGCCAGCGCGGGTGGGCGGTGCGTGCTGCCGGGTCGCGTTCCAGCTCGGCGAAGATCGCCTCGCCCTGGCGCTGGGCGTTGCGCAGCACGGCGTTGAGCAGGCCCTTGGCCCAGGGCTTCTTCAGCTTGTCTGAGCAGCCGACGGTTTCGCCGATGGCGGCATGGGCGGGAATACGGGTGTAGAAGAGCTGGTAGAGGCCCACCAGCAGCAGGGCTTCCACGTCCTTGTCGGCTGCCTTGAAAGGCTTCTGCAGCAGGCGCTCGGCCAGGGCGGCGAGGCGCGGCTGCCAACGGGCGGCGCCGAAGGCGAGGTCCTGGGCCAGGGCGCGGTCGCGAGGCTCCACCTTGTCCAGCACCGGCGGCAGGCTGCTGCCCAGGGATGCCTTGCCGGAGAGGACCGCGGCCAGGGCGCGGGCGGCGGCGAGACGCGGGTTCATGCGCCCAGCACCTTGCCCACGGCGAACTGCTCGCGACGGCTGTTGTAGAGATCGGCGAAGTTCAGCGGCTTGCCACCGGGCAGTTGCAGGCGGGTGAGCAGCAGGGCGCCTTCGCCGCAAGCCACGATGAGGCCGTCCTTGCTGGCGGCGAGGATCTGCCCGGGCTGGCCCTTGCCTTCGCCGAGGTCAGCGGCCAGGACCTTCAACGGCTCGCCATCGAGGCTGCTGTGGCAGATCGGCCAGGGGTTGAACGCGCGCACCAGGCGCTCCAGCTCGACGGCCGGGCGGCTCCAGTCCAGGCGTGCCTCTTCCTTGTTCAGCTTGTGGGCGTAGTTGGCCAGGGCGTCGTCCTGGACTTCACCCTCCAGGGTGCCGGCAGCCAGGCCGTCGATGGCCTGCAGCACGGCCTGCGGGCCCAGCTGGGCCAGGCGATCGTGCAGGCTGCCGCCGGTGTCGGCGGCCGAGATCGGAGTCGTGACCTTGAGCAGCATCGGCCCGGTGTCCAGGCCGGCTTCCATCTGCATCACCGTGACGCCACTTTCCGCATCGCCGGCCTGTACCGCGCGCTGGATCGGCGCCGCACCACGCCAGCGTGGCAGCAGCGAGGCGTGACTGTTGATGCAGCCGAGGCGCGGGGTGTCCAGCACCACCTGGGGCAGGATCAGGCCGTAGGCGACCACCACCATGAGGTCGGCATCCAGGGCCTTGAGCTCGGCCTGGGCGGTTGCGTCGCGCAGGGTCGGCGGCTGCAGCACCGGAATGCCGTGCTCCACCGCCAGCTGCTTGACCGGGCTGGGCATCAGCTTCTGGCCACGGCCGGCGGGACGGTCGGGTTGGGTATAGACGGCGACGATCTGGTGGCGGGAGCCCAGCAGGGCTTTGAGGTGCTCGGCGGCGAACTCCGGGGTGCCGGCGAAGACGAGGCGCAGTGGCTCAGTCATGGGTACTCGCTAAAGAAAAAGGCTTGCCGGGGCAAGCCTTTGGGATCGGGGGAATCACGCCTGGAGGCGGTGCTGCTTTTCCAGCTTCTTCTTGATGCGGTCGCGCTTCAAGGACGACAGGTAGTCGACGAAGAGCTTGCCGTTGAGGTGGTCGCACTCGTGCTGGATGCACACGGCGAGCAGGCCTTCGGCGATCAGCTCATAGGGCTGGCCATCGCGGTCCAGGGCCTTGATCTTCACCTTCTGCGGGCGGTCGACGTTCTCGTAGAAACCCGGTACCGAGAGGCAGCCTTCCTGGTACTGGTCCATCTGCTCGGTCAGGGATTCGAACTCCGGGTTGATGAAGACCCGCGGTTCGGACTTGTCTTCCGACAGGTCCATCACCACCACGCGCTTGTGCACGTTCACCTGGGTGGCGGCCAGGCCGATACCCGGAGCGGCGTACATGGTTTCGAACATGTCGTCGATCAGCGTGCGGATGGAGTCGTCCACCACCGCCACCGGTTTGGCGATGGTGCGCAGGCGCGGATCGGGGAATTCGAGAATGTTCAGAATCGCCATATGCGTTTGTGATGCACTTGTGGAATAAGTTGAAAATCCGCTGCTAAGATGGTGCGCAGCATCGAAAAACGGCTGCAGAGCCCGGTTGGGGCGGCTCTCAGGGCGTTTCATGTGAATGAACATAATAAAGGGATTCACCGCATGAGGAAATCACTACTCGCCCTGCTGCTCCTGGCCGCCAGTGGCCTGACCCAGGCTGCGGTGGAACTCAAGGAAGGGCATCCGGAGCGCTATACCGTGGTCCGGGGCGACACGCTCTGGGACATCTCCGGCAAATTCCTCCGCCAGCCCTGGAAATGGCCGGAAATCTGGCACGCCAACCCGCAGATCGATAACCCGCACCTGATCTACCCGGGCGATGTGCTCAGCCTGGTCTACGTCGACGGCCAGCCACGCCTGATGCTCAATCGCGGTGCATCCCGCGGCACCATCAAGCTCTCGCCACAGGTGCGCAGCACGCCGATGGCCGAAGCCATCCCGACCATCCCGCTGGAAGCCATCAACGCCTTCCTGCTGACCAACCGCATCATTGACGATCCCAAGGAATTCGAGGCTGCGCCCTATATCGTCGCCGGCAATGCCGAGCGTGTTGTCAGCGGTGCCGGAGACCGCGTCTATGCGCGCGGCAACTTCTCCCACGAACAGCCTGTCTACGGCATCTTCCGCCAGGGCAAGACCTACCTCGATCCGGATACCCAGGAGTTCCTCGGCATCAACGCCGACGACATCGGTGGCGGCGAGATGGTGGCCGACGAAGGTGATATCGGCACCCTGCAACTGACTCGCTCCACCCAGGAAGTGCGCCTGGGCGATCGCCTGTTTCCCACCGAGGAACGCGCGATCAATTCCACCTTCATGCCCAGCGCGCCGGAGCGCGATGTCAGCGGCATCATCCTGGACGTGCCGCGTGGCGTGACCCAGATCGGCCAGTTCGACGTGGTCACCATCAACAAGGGCCGGCGCGACGGCCTGGTGGAAGGCAACGTGCTGGCGGTCTACAAGACCGGCGAAACCGTGCGTGACCGCGTGACCGACGAATTCATCAAGATCCCGGACGAGCGCGCCGGCTTGCTGATGGTGTTCCGTACCTACGACAAGCTCAGCTACGGCCTGATCCTTGCCGCCACCCGCCAGCTCTCGGTGATGGACAAGGTACACAACCCGTAACACCTCCAAGCCCCCGCTCTGCGGGGGCTTGTTGTATTGGTGGCGGTTCTGCCGCATCGGCGGCGCGATCAAGGACCGATCGACATGCCATCAATCTCCCCCGCCGAGCTGGAGGCTCGCCTGCGTCTGCACCGCCTCCCCGAACTCGGCTCCGCCCGCTTCCGCCGTCTGATCCAGGCTTTTGGCAGCGCCTCCGCCGCCCTCAGTGCGCCCGCTTCCGCCTGGCGCTCCCTGGGCTTGCCGGAAGCCTCCGCCGACCCGCGGCGCAGCCCGGAAATCCGTGATGCCGCCGCCCACGCCCTCGCCTGGCTGGAAATGCCCGGCCACCGGCTGCTGTGTTGGGACGATCCCGCCTACCCCGCGCTGCTCGGCGAGCTGGCCAACGCGCCGCCGCTGCTTTTCGTCGCCGGCGATGCCGCGTTGCTGGAGCGCCCGCAACTGGCGATGGTGGGCAGCCGGCGCGCCTCGGCGGCCGGGCTGGACACCGCCCGCTCCTTCGCCCGCAGCCTGGCCGGCGGCGGCTTCGTCATCACCAGCGGCCTGGCCCTGGGCATTGACGGTGCCGCCCATCTCGGCGCGCTGGAGTCCGGTGGCGCCACCGTGGCGGTGCTCGGTACCGGCCTCGAACGGGTCTATCCGAACCGCCATCGCGGCCTGTTCGCGCGAATCGTCGCCGAAGGCGGTGCGCTGGTGTCCGAACTGCCGTTGGACTGTCCGCCCCACCCGGCCAACTTCCCCCGGCGCAACCGCATCATCAGCGGCCTGTCCCTTGGCGTGCTAGTGGTGGAGGCCAGCCCTTCCAGCGGTTCGCTGATCACCGCCCGCCTCGCTGTCGAACAGGGCCGCGAGGTCTACGCCATTCCCGGCTCCATCCACCATCCCGGTGCCCGCGGCTGCCACCAACTGATCCGCGAGGGCGCGACCCTGGTGGAGACGGTGGAAGACATCCTCGAAGCTCTCCGCGGGTGGCAGGCCGTGGTTCCCGATTCAGAGGCCGAGGTCGCGGTGCAGGTGGACCATCCGCTGCTCGAGTTGCTGCGTGCGGCGCCCTACAGCAGCGAGGCGCTGGCCCTCGCCTGTGGCTGGGAGTTGCCACGCCTGCTCGCCGAACTCACCGATCTCGAACTGCAGGGCCACATAGCCCGCGAGGCGGGTTGCTGGGTGCATCGCCGAGGTTGAGCCTTGTACACTTTGCCGATCAGGACATGCGGGAGCGGGTGATGGTCAGCAGTTGGCGAGTGCAGCAAGTGGCGCGGGTTGTGCGTGAGGGCGGGGTGATCGCGTATCCCACCGAGGCGGTCTGGGGGCTGGGCTGCGATCCCTGGAACGAGGATGCGGTGTATCGCCTGCTGGCCCTCAAGGAGCGTCCGGTGGAGAAGGGGCTGATCCTGGTGGCCGACAACATCCGCCAGTTCGACTTCCTCCTCGAAGGCCTGCCGGACGCCTGGATCGACCAGCTCGCCAGCTCCTGGCCGGGCCCCAACACCTGGCTGGTGCCGCACCAGGACCTGCTGCCGGAGTGGATCACCGGCCGGCACGACAGCGTTGCCCTGCGGGTCAGCGACCACCCCCTGGTGCGCGACCTCTGCGCCCTCGTGGGCCCGCTGGTGTCCACCTCCGCCAACCCTACCGGCCGCCCCGCCGCCTACTCGCGCCTGCGCGTGCAGCAGTACTTCGGCGACACGCTCGACGCGGTGCTGGGCGGCGCCCTCGGCGGGCGCCGTAACCCCAGCGTGATCCGCGACCTGGTCAGCGGACGGGTGCTCAGGGGATAAGCACGGTCGAACCGGTGGTCTGGCGCGCCGACAGGGCGCTGTGGGCCTTGGCGGCATCGGCCAGGGCGAAGCGCTGATTGATCTCCACCTTGATGCGGCCATCGGCGATCAGCGCGAACAGCTCGTCCGCCATGGTCTGCAGGCGTTCCGGCGTACTTGCATAGCCGAACAGGGTCGGCCGGGTGACGTAGAGCGACCCCTTCTGCGCCAGGATCCCCAGGTTGACCCCGGTCACCGGGCCCGAGGCATTGCCGAAGCTCACCAGCAGGCCGCGCGGCGCCACGCAATCCAGGGAGGTTTCCCAGGTGTCCTTGCCTACCGAGTCGTAGACCACCGGGCATTTGCTGCCATCGGTGAGTTCCAGCACCCGCTGCGCCACATTCTCATGGCTGTAGTCGATGGTCGCCCAGGCGCCATTGGCCTTGGCCAGCGCGGCCTTTTCGGCAGAGCTGACGGTACCGATCAGCTTCACCCCGAGGGCGCGGGCCCACTGGCAGGCGATCAGGCCCACACCGCCGGCGGCGGCATGGAAGAGGATGGTTTCACCGCCCGCGAGCGGGAAGGTCTGGCGCAGCAGGTACTGCACCGTCAGGCCCTTGAGCATCACCGCCGCGGCCTGTTCGAAGCTGATGCTGACGGGCAGGCGCACCAGCTTGTCCGCCGGCAGCACGTGCAGCTCACTGTAGGCGCCCAGCGGCCCGGTGGCGTAGGCGACGCGATCGCCCACCTTGAACTGGGTCACGGCGCTACCCACCGCCTCCACCTCGCCCGCTCCTTCGGTGCCAAGGCTGGTGGGAAAGTTCGGTGCCGGATAGAGGCCGCTGCGGTAATAGGTATCGATGAAGTTCAGGCCGATGGCGCGGTTGCGCACCCGCACTTCCTGCGGCCCCGGATCCGCCGGTTGGTAGTCCGCGTACTCGAGGACCTCCGGACCGCCGTAGGCGGAGAACTGGATGCGTTTGGCCATGCTTGCAACCTCCTGGTCGGAAAAGCTCCCATCCAACGCCTCGCCTTGACTCCCGTCAAGCCACCAGCCGCCTTTGGCGGTGGTATGCTTGCCTGCTCATTTTTCCGCCACCCCACCCGCTTCCAAGGTTGACCACGTGACTGACCGTATCGAGGCCGTGAAGGCCTACCTGCTCGATCTGCAAGACCGCATCTGCACCGTCCTGGCGGCCGAGGACGGCAAGGCCGACTTCTTCGAAGACGCCTGGACCCGCCCTGCCGGCGGCGGCGGCCGCACCCGGGTGATCGAGAACGGTGCGCTGATCGAAAAGGGTGGCGTGAACTTCTCCCACGTCTTCGGCGCCAACCTGCCGCCGTCAGCCAGCGCCCATCGCCCTGAACTGGCCGGGCGCGGCTTCCAGGCCCTCGGCGTGTCCCTGGTGATCCACCCGGAGAATCCCCATGTACCCACCTCCCACGCCAACGTGCGTTTCTTCTGTGCCGAGAAGGAAGGTGAGGAGCCGGTCTGGTGGTTCGGCGGTGGCTTCGACCTGACCCCTTACTACGCCGTGGAAGAAGACTGCGTGCACTGGCACAGGGTGGCCCGAGACGCCTGCACGCCCTTCGGCGCGGATGTCTACCCGCGCTACAAGGAATGGTGCGACCGCTACTTCCACCTCAAGCACCGCAATGAGCCGCGTGGCATCGGCGGCCTGTTCTTCGACGACCTGAACCAGTGGGACTTCGATACCAGCTTCGCCTTCATGCGCGCCATTGGTGACGCCTACCTGGAGGCCTACCTGCCGATCCTGAAGAAGCGCAAGGACACCCCTTTCACCGAGCAGCAGCGCGAGTTCCAGGCCTTCCGCCGTGGCCGCTACGTCGAGTTCAACCTGGTGTTCGACCGTGGCACCCTGTTCGGTCTGCAGTCGGGCGGGCGTACCGAGTCCATCCTCATGTCCCTGCCGCCGCAGGTGCGCTGGGGCTATGACTGGAAGCCTGCGCCGGGCAGCGAAGAGGCGCGCCTCACCGAGTACTTCCTCAAGGACCGAGACTGGTTGAAAGAGGCGGGCCTCTGATGGACAGCTACTGCGTATTCGGCAACCCCATCGGCCACAGCAAGTCGCCGCTGATCCATCGCCTGTTCGCCGAACAGACCGGCCAACCGCTCACCTACGAGGCGATGCTGGCGCCCCTGGATGACTTCAGCGGTTGTGCCCGGCAGTTCTTCGCCACCGGTCGTGGCGGCAACGTCACCGTGCCCTTCAAGGAGCAGGCCTACCAGCTGGCCGATAGCCTGAGCGCCCGCGCGCAGCGCGCCGGCGCGGTGAACACCCTGAAGAAGCTGGATGACGGCAGCCTGCTCGGCGACAACACCGATGGCGCCGGCCTGGTCCGCGATCTCACCCGCAATGCCGGGCTGTCCCTGGCCGGCAAACGCATCCTGCTGCTGGGCGCCGGTGGCGCCGCGCGGGGCGTGATCGAGCCATTGCTGGCGGAACGGCCGGCGGCCCTGGTGATCGCCAACCGCACCGTGGAGAAGGCCGAGGCCCTGGCCCAGCTCTTCGCTGACCTCGGGCCGGTGTCCGCCGCCGGCTTCGACTGGCTGGAAGAGCCGGTGGACCTGATCATCAACGGCACCTCGGCCAGCCTCGCCGGCGACCTGCCGGCCATCTCGCCGAGCCTGATCAAGCCGGGCCACACGGTCTGCTACGACATGATGTATGGCAAGGACCTGACCGCCTTCAACCGCTGGGCCGCCGAGCAGGGCGCCGCGCGCACCCTCGACGGCCTGGGCATGCTGGTGGAGCAGGCCGCCGAAGCCTTCCTGCTCTGGCGCGGCGTGCTGCCCGATAGCGCGCCGGTATTGGCCGAACTGCGTCGCCAGCTGGCGCAGGGCTAGTCTGCGGCGCAACTCGGTGGGCTTCGCCTTTGTAGGATGGGTCACCCCTCGATCAACAGGCCACTGCCCTCGCCCTCCAGCTTGCGCAGCTCCTGCTCCACTTGCGGGCGGGCACGGCGCAGCACCAGGCTGCGCCCTTCCTCACCCAGGCGCCGGGCCTCCTCGTGGAGCATGCTCACCCCGGCGTAGTCGATGAAGTTCACATGGTGGGCGTCCAGCACCAGGCGATCGGCGCGGCTGCGTTGTATCAGCTTCTGCAGGTAGGGGCAGGCGCCGAAGAAGATCGAACCCTCGATGCGCAGTACCTCGGTGTCCCCTTCCCTGCCTTGCAGCACACGGGGCTGGGAGGTGCGCTTGAGGTAGAAGAACAGCGATGCCAGCACCCCGGCGTAGATGGCCGTCTGCAGTTCCAGCAGCAAGGTCGCGGCGCAGGTCAGTGCCATCACGGCGAACTCCGCCCGGCTCACACGCCAGAGCTGGCGCACGGCACCGCCGTCCAGCAGCCCCCAGCAGATCAGCAGGATGCTCGCCGCCATGGCCGGCAGCGGGATGTGGGCGATCAGCCGCGCCCCCAACAGGGCGAAGAGCGCCACCCAGAGCGCCGAGAACACCCCGGCCAGGGGGGACTGGGCACCGGCCTGCAGATTCAGCGCGGAGCGGGTGAAGGAGCCTGCCGAGAGGTAGCCGGAGAACCATGCGCCGATCAGGTTGGACAGGCCCTGGCCACGGGTTTCCTGGTTGGCGTCCAGCACCTGTCGCGACTGACCGGCCAGGGCACGGGCGATGGACAGGCTGGTGACCAGCCCGAGCAGGCCACACGCCACTGCGGACGGTAGCAGGCGCAGCAGGTCCTCGGCATCGAAGCGGATCGAGGCCAGCGGTGGCAGGCTGCCGCTGAAGGGCTGCACGAGGGCGACGCCGGCAAAGCTGCCTGGCAGCGCCAGCACCAGCAGGCTGCCGCCGATGATCCCTATCAGCAGCGCCGGCAGACGCGGCCACAGGCTGCGCACCAGAATCGACAGGCCCAGGGTCAAGGCCGCTACCAGCAACGAAGGCCAGTGCACCTCGCGGGCGTGATCGGCCAGCGCCAGGGCGCTCTGCCAGGCAGTGGCGCGCCCTTCCAGGTTCGACAGGCCCAACAGATTGGGCACCTGGCCGAGGGCGATCACCAGCGCGGCACCCAGGGTGAAACCGAGCACCACGGACTGCGACACGAAGTTGGCCAGGGAGCCGAAGCGCAATGCCCCGATCAGCCACTGGAAGGCGCCGGCGAGAAAGGTCAGCAGCAGTACCAGGCCGATGTAGTCCTGACTGCCTGGCAATGCCAGCGGGCTGACGCTGGCGAAGAGCACCACCGAAATGGCCGCCGTCGGCCCGCAGATCAGGTGCTGCGACGAACCCCAGAGGCAGGCGACTATCACCGGCACCACCGCCGCATAGAGCCCGTACTCCGCCGGCAGTCCGGCGATCAGCGCGTAGGCGATGGACTGCGGCAGCGCGAGGATGGCCCCGGTCAGCCCTACCAGGGCGTCCTGGCCGAGGCTGCGCGGGCGGGCAGAAGGCAGCCAGGTGAGGAAGGGGAACAGGGTGGCGAGTTTCACGTTGGGCGAGGCTCTTGTAGGGGCGAATTCATTCGCCAAGCAGGCCGAAGGTCTGCCGTTCGGGAGCGGCAAGGGGCAGCTGCTCTGCCCTTGGCGAATGAATTCGCCCCTACAGGCAGGGTCCGCCCCCACCGGGTTCAGAGCTTCGCCTGCACCGCCGCTACGGCATTGCCGCCATCGCGTGTGGTCACGCCCTGCAACCAGCCTTCGATCGCCGTGGGATTGGCCTTGAGCCAGGCCTTCACCGCCGTGTCGTTGTTGGTATTGCCATTGAGCACCTGGTTCATGATCGAGTTCTCCATCTCCTGGGTGAACTGCAGGTTAGTCAGCAGCTTGCCGACGTTCGGGCACTGCGCGGCGTAGCCCTTGCGCGCCAGGGTGTTCACGCTACCGCTCTCGCCGAAATACTTCTCGCCACCCTTGAGGTAGGTCATGTCGTACTGCACGTTCATCGGGTGCGGCGTCCAGCCGAGGAACACCACGAACTGCTCGCGCTTCACCGCCCTGCCCACCTGCACCAGCATCGCCTGCTCGCTGGACTCCACCAGCGTCCAGTCGCCCAGGCCGAATTCGTCCTTGGCGATCATCTGGCGGATCGACTCGTTGGCCGGTGAGCCGGAGGCGATGCCATAGAGCTTCCTGTCGAACTTGTCGGCGAACCTGTCCAGGTCGGCGAAGGTCTTCACGCCCGCGTCATGGACGTAGCGCGGCACCGCCAGGGTGTACTCGGTGCCGCTGAGGTTTTGCGCCACCTTGTCGACGCTGCCGGCGGCGACGAACTTGTCGTAGTTGCTCTGCTGGGCCGGCATCCAGTTGCCGAGGAAAGCGTCGATCTGCCCCTTGTGCAGGCCGGCAAAGATGATGGGCACCGCCAGGGTCGGGGCTTCGGTGCGGTAGCCCAGCCCATCCAGGAGGAAGCGTGCCACGCCGTTGGTCACGGCAATGTCGCTCCAGCCCGGATCCCCCAATTTCACTGTCGCGCAACTGGCGTCCTCCGCCTGGGCGTTGAACGCCAAGCCGGTCAGCAGCACGCCGCCGGCAAGCACTGCATTGATCGTCTTCATGCCTTGGTTCCTCGCAAGAGTGGGTCAGGGTTGGGGAAAGCGCGCGCGGCGTTCCAGGTCGTCCAGGTCGATGTGATTGCGCATGTACTGCTGGCTGGCGTCGACGAAGGGTTGGTGGTCCCAGCTCTTCAGCCTGCCGTGGGTCAGGGCCTCGGCGACGAACCGGCGGCGGCGCTGGCTGGCCAGGGTGGCCTGGTGGATGGCGGGGATGTCCCAGCGCGTCCGGGCTTCGGCCAGGAAAGTCTCCAGCAGGGCCTGGTGGTCGCGGGAAGCGGCGAGGTTCTCCAGCTCCTGCGGGTCGTTGGTGAGGTCGAACAGCAGGCAGGGGTCCTGTTCCGAATAGATGAACTTGTACGGCCCCCGACGGATCATCATCAGCGGGCTGGTGGTGCCCTCGGCCATGTACTCGCCCAGCACCTCGTCATGGCCGTCTTCGCCCCTGATGTGCGGCAACAGGGAGCGGCCGTCCAGTGGCAGGCCTGGCTCCAGCGTGCCGCCGGCCAGTTCCACCAGGGTGGGCAGCAGGTCGACGGTGGACACCGACCGGCTCACCCGCCTTGCCTGGAAGCGGCCGGGGGCGTGGACCAGCAGCGGAACCCGCGCGGCCATCTCGAACCAGTGCATCTTGTACCAGAGGCCGCGCTCGCCAAGCATATCGCCATGGTCGCCGGAGAACACGATGATGGTGTCCTGGTCCAGGCCGCAGTCGGCCAGGGTCTTGCGCAGGCGGCCGACCTGTTCGTCGACGTAGCTGCAGGCGCCGTAGTAGGCACGTCGGGCATCGCGAACCTTGTGCTCGGGCAGCGGCTTGCCCCAGAGGTCGATGACCTTGAGCAGGCGCTGGGAATGCGGGTCCTGCTCCCCGTCGGTGAAGTGCACGCGGGGCAGCTCGATCTGCTCCTCACGGTACAGGTCCCAGTATTCCTCGGGGATGGTGTATGGGTCATGCGGGTGGGTCAGTGACACCGTCAGGCAGAAGGGTTGATCGGCGTGTTCGCGCACGTGGTCGTAGAGGTACTGGCGCGCCTTGAACACCACCTCCTCGTCGAAATCCAGTTGGTTGGTGCGCACGCAGGGCCCGGCCTGCAGCACCGAGGACATGTTGTGGTACCAACTCGGGCGCACATCCGGCTCGTCCCAGTTCACCGCCCAGCCATAGTCGGCCGGGTAGATGTCGCTGGTCAGGCGCTCCTCGTAACCGTGCAACTGGTCCGGGCCGCAGAAGTGCATCTTGCCTGACAGCGCCGTGCGGTAGCCCAGGCGGCGCAGGTGGTGGGCGTAGGTGGGCACATCGGCCGGGAAGTCGGCAGCGTTGTCGTAGGCACCGATCTTCGAGGGCAACTGGCCGCTCACCAGGGTGAAGCGCGAGGGTGCGCAGAGCGGGCTGTTGCAGTAGGCCGAATCGAAGACCACACCCTCGGCGGCGAGCCGCGACAGGTTCGGCACCTTGATCGGCGAGGACGCGTAGAAGGGCAGCAGCGGCGCGGCCATCTGGTCGGCCATGATGAAGAGGATATTGGGGCGTTTCATCGTTCGCTTATCCATACTGTCGAATTATGCGAAAGTGCTGAGAACGATGATTGCGCCGGACAATCTCCCGGTAAACCGCACGGCGGGACATGACTCGGATAAGCAAACGTTATGGCAGAACTACAAGCTGAACTCTCCCTGGACCTGCTGCGGGTCTTCGAATCCGCTGCCCGTCACCTGAGCTTCACCGCCGCGGCGGTGGAGCTTGGCACCACCCAGCCGGCGGTGAGCCAGCAGATCCAGCGCCTGGAAAAGCAGCTGGCGACCCGCCTGTTCGACCGTGTCTACCGTGGCATCGAGCTGACCGACGCCGGCCGCCTGCTGTTCCTGCATGTCCAGGAGGGGCTGCAGGCCATCAGCGCCGGGCTCGAGGCCATTGGCTCGCGGCCGCAGCACGAGGTGCTGCAGGTGGCCACCGACTTCGCCTTCGCCGCCTACTGGCTGATGCCGCGCCTGCATCGCTTCCACGAAGCGAACCCGGAGATCGACGTCAGCATCGTCACCAGCGATCGCACCATGAACATGCTGCGTTCGGAGGTGGACATCGCCATCGCCTTCGGCGACGGCCGCTTCAAGCATGGCGAGGCCATGCTGCTGTTCCGTGAGGAAGTCTTCCCCATCTGCAGCCCGCGCCTGCTGGCCGGGCGCGCCTGGCCGCTGCCGGTGGCGGCCCTGGCGGAACTGCCGCTGCTGCATCTGAAGCCCGAGGTGCGCACCCGCTGGTTCGACTGGAACGCGCTGTTCCGCGAACTGGGCATCGTCCAGCCGCCAGGTTCGGGCATGTTGCGTTTCGACAACTACACCCTGCTGATCCAGGCCGCCATCGCCGGCCAGGGCGTGGCCATCGGCTGGCGCTACCTGGTGGACGAACTGCTCGACCAGGGCCTGCTGGTGCCCCTGCTGGACACTCGCATCAGTTCGGATTTCGGTTATTACCTGGTGCAGCCCGAGCGCAAGCGCCGCGCGCGGCTGATGAAATGCTTCGTCGACTGGTTGCAGCAGGAACTGGGCGACGAGGCCCGCCAGGCCCCGCTCATCAAGCATCGGGAAGGAATCGCCATATGACCCAGACGCCCACCCCTCGGATCAAGGGCTACCACGCCCACGTCTACTTCGACGCCACCAGCATCGACCAGGCCCGCGCCCTCTGCGAAGAGGCCGCCCGCCGCTTTACGCTGAAGATGGGGCGCGTCCACGAAAGGCCCGTCGGCCCACACCCCGACTGGAGCTGCCAGCTTGCCTTCAAGCCCGAGCTGTTCGGTGAGGTGATCCCCTGGCTGGCGCTGAACCGCAACGGCCTCACCGTGCTGGTGCACCCCATCACCGGCAGCGACCTGCGCGATCACCGCGATTACCCCATGTGGATGGGCGCGATGCGGCCGCTGGACCTGAGCGATCTGGAAGATGGCGCGATCGAGTACGACCTGTAGCGCCGGAATCGGTGGGTTGAAGCCCACCCTACAAGGTTGATCCTCGCCGTAGGGTGGGCTTCATTCCGGGCCGATACGTCAGGCGCGGGCGCCGCGGACGCCTTCGGCGAGGGTCTTGCAGAGGCTGAGGACGCCGTTCACGGCCTGTTCCGGGGATTCGGCCTTGGCGATCTGGTCCACCAGGGCGGAGCCCACCACCACGCCGTCGGCCAGTCGGGCGACGTTAGCGGCGTGTTCGGCGGTGCGGATGCCGAAGCCGATGCACACCGGCAGCTGGGTGTGGCGACGCAGGCGGGTGACGGCTTCCTGCACGTGTTCCAGGGTGGCGGAGCCGGCGCCGGTGACGCCGGCCACCGAGACGTAGTAGACGAAGCCGGAGCTGCCTTCGAGCACGGTGGGCAGGCGGTTGTCGTCGGTGGTCGGGGTGGTCAGGCGGATGAAGTCGATGCCGGCGGCCTGGGCCGGGTGGCAGAGGTCTTCGTTATGTTCCGGCGGCAGGTCGACCACGATCAGACCGTCCACGCCGGCTTCCTTGGCATCGCTGATGAAGCGGTCGACGCCGTAGTAGTGGATGGGGTTGAAGTAGCCCATCAGCACCAGCGGAGTGGCCTGGTTGCCGGCGCGGAATTCGCGAACCATCTGCAGGGTCTTGGCCAGGTTCTGCTTGCCGGCCAGGGCGCGGATGTTTGCCAGCTGGATGGAGGGGCCGTCAGCCATCGGGTCGGTAAAGGGCATGCCCAGTTCGATGACGTCGGCGCCGGCCTCCGGCAGGCCCTTGAGGATGGCCAGGGAGGCGTCGTAGTCCGGGTCGCCGGCGGTGACGAAGGTCACCAGGGCGGCGCGGTTCTGTTCTTTCAGCTCGGCAAAGCGGGTCTGCAAGCGGCTCATGCCTTCTGCTCCTGTTGCATGTGATGCATCACGGTCTGCATGTCCTTGTCGCCACGGCCGGAGAGGTTGACGACCATGATGTGGTCCTTCGGCAGGTTCGGCGCACGCTTGAACACTTCGGCCAGGGCGTGGGAGCTCTCCAGGGCCGGGATGATGCCTTCCAGGCGGCAGCAGGTGTGGAAGGCGGCCAGGGCTTCGTCATCGGTGATCGAGGTGTACTCGACGCGGCCGATATCGTGCAGCCAGGCGTGTTCCGGGCCGATGCCCGGGTAGTCCAGGCCGGCGGAAATGGAGTGGGCGTCGATGATCTGGCCGTCCTCGTCCTGCAGCAGGAAGGTGCGGTTGCCGTGCAGCACGCCCGGTACGCCGCCGTTCAGGCTGGCGGCGTGCTTGCCGGTCTCGATGCCGTGGCCGGCGGCCTCGACGCCGACGATCTTGACGCTGTCGTCATCGAGGAAGGGGTGGAACAGGCCCATGGCGTTGGAGCCGCCGCCGATGCAGGCGACCAGGCTGTCGGGCAGGCGGCCTTCCTGTTCGGCGAGCTGCTCACGGGTTTCCTTGCCGATCACGGCCTGGAAGTCGCGGACCATGGCCGGATAGGGGTGCGGGCCGGCGACGGTGCCGATCAGGTAGAAGGTGGTGTCGACGTTGGTCACCCAGTCGCGCAGGGCTTCGTTCATCGCGTCCTTCAGGGTGCCGGTACCGGCGGTGACCGGGATCACCTCGGCGCCCAGCAGCTTCATGCGGAAGACGTTGGCCTGCTGGCGGTCGATGTCGGTGGTGCCCATGTAGATCACGCACTGCAGGCCGAAGCGGGCGGCCACGGTGGCGGTCGCCACGCCGTGCATGCCGGCGCCGGTCTCGGCGATGATGCGCTTCTTGCCCATGCGGCGGGCCAGGAGGATCTGGCCGATGCAGTTGTTGATCTTGTGCGCGCCGGTGTGGTTCAGCTCTTCGCGCTTCAAGTAGATCTTCGCGCCGCCGCAGTGCTCGGTCAGGCGCTCGGCGAAATACAGCGGGCTCGGGCGGCCGACGTAGTCGCGCTGGAAGTAGGCCAGCTCCTTCTGGAATTCCGGATCATCCTTGGCCTTCTCGTATTCGCGGGCCAGGTCGTGGATCAGCGGCATCAGGGTCTCGGCGACGTACTGGCCGCCGAAGGCACCGAACAGGCCCTTGGCGTCGGGGCCGTTGCGCAGTGAAGTCATGGTGGAACTCCTGGGAGTGGTATCCGATGGGGGCCATTCTACCGCTGGCCGGGCGCCGGAAAAGCGATTAGATTGCTTTCATCTGTCAGCAAAACTCACAGATTGCCATGAGCCGAGACTTGCCCCCGCTGAACGCCCTGCGCACCTTCGAAGCTGCCGCCCGGCTGCAGAGCATCAGCCGCGCTGCGGAAGAACTCCACGTCACCCACGGCGCGGTGAGCCGGCAGGTGCGCTTGTTGGAGGAGGAGCTTGGGGTGGCCTTGTTCAGCAAGGATGGCCGTGGTGTAAAACTCACGGATGCCGGGCAGCGCCTGCGGGACGCCGCCGGTGAAGCCTTCGAGCGCCTGCGCGGCGTCTGTGCCGACCTGCAGAAACGCAGCGAGGATTCGCCCTTCGTCCTCGGCTGTCCGGGCAGCCTGCTGGCGCGCTGGTTCATCCCGCGGCTGGACCGGCTCAATCGCGAACTTCCTGAACTGCGCCTGCAGCTTTCCGCCAGCGAGGGCGAACTCGACCCGCGTCGCCCCGGTGTCGACGCCACCCTCTGCTTCGCCGAGCCGCCCTGGCCCGCGGACATGCGGGTCTTCGAGCTGGCCGGCGAATCCATCGGCCCGGTGCTGAGCCCGCGCTACGCCCGTTATGCCGCACTCGCCTCCGCCACACCGGAAAACCTGCTGGGAGAAGCCCTGCTGCATACCGTGTCGCGGCCCCAGGCCTGGCCGCAGTGGGCGGTCGCCCAGGGCCTCGACGCCGCCGGGCTGCAACTGGGCCAGGGTTTCGAGCATCTCTACTACCTGCTGGAGGCCGCCGTAGCGGGTCTGGGCGTGGCCATCGCCCCGCAGCAGCTGGTGGCCGACGAACTGGCCTCCGGTCGGCTGGTGGCGCCCTGGGGCTTCGTCGAGACCCCGGCGCGCCTGGCGCTCTGGGTGCCGGCAAGGCAGCTGGACCGTCGCGCCGAGCGGCTGGCCCACTGGTTGCGTCAGGAACTGGCGGGCCGATAGCGGCAATCTTGGCTAGCCTTGCTGGGGAACCCATCCGCGCCCCCACAGGAGATGCGCCATGTCTGATCACCACACCTACAAAAAGATCGAGATCGTCGGGTCCTCGCGCAACAGCATCGATGAGGCGATCAACAACGCCGTCGTCGAAGCGGCGAGGACGATACGCAACATGGATTGGTTCGAGGTCGTGGAAACCCGTGGGCATATCGAGAACGGTCGGGTCGGCCACTACCAGGTGACCCTGAAGATCGGCTTCCGGATCAGTGACAGCTGAAGGCTTCGCCCGCGCCCAGCGGGAGCGTGGGGTGACGCACGTCCTCTCCGGCCTGAATTCGGTTAGGCTCTGACCGTCCGCCCCCGGCCTTTGTGGAACAAGGCGGGGCGTGGATGGCTCTTGCGAGCCTTCAACTATCACGAGGGAGCGTTACCCATGAAGAAACTGCTGTTGGCCATCGGCCTGTTCAGCCTGGCCGGTTCGGCCTTCGCCGCCGTGAAGCCCTGCGAGGAACTCAAGGCGGAGATCGACGCCAAGCTCAAGGCCAAGGGCGTCACCTCCTACAGCCTGGAAATCGTCGACAAGGGCAGCTCCGCCGGCAAGCAGGTGGTGGGCACCTGCGACGGTGGCAGCAAGGAGATCGTCTACCAGCGCAATTGATTGCGTATGGTCGCCCCGGGCCGGCCGCCATTGCCGGCCCATTCCTTACCTCGCGGTGCCCTGGTTACCGAAAAGTGCCTTCTAGCGGCCTTGGGCGGCAATCCCTAGAGTAAGACCCACTGATTCACTCGGATTTGGCTCCGCGCCTGTCCCCTGCCAAGGTCTTATGCCATGCCCGCCCTATCCAAGCTGCCCCTCTCCGTCCTCGACCTGGCGCCGGTCCGTGACCACGGCGGCGCCACCCAGGCCCTGCACAACTCCCTGGAGCTCGCCCGTCATGTCGAGCATCTTGGCTTCTCGCGCTTCTGGGTGGCCGAGCACCACAACATGGATGGCATCGCCAGCTCCGCCACTGCCGTGCTGCTCGCTTACCTCGCCGGTGGCACGTCCAGCATCCGATTGGGTTCGGGGGGCATCATGTTGCCCAACCACGCGCCGCTGGTGGTGGCCGAGCAGTTCGGCACCCTGGCCAGCCTCTATCCGGGGCGCATCGAGCTGGGCCTGGGCCGGGCTCCGGGCGCCGACCATCTCACCGCCCGCGCCCTGCGCCGCGACCGCCTGGGCAACGCCGACGACTTCCCGCAGGACGTCGACGAGCTGGAGATGCTCCTCGGTCCGCGTCAACCGGGGCAGAAGGTGATCGCCATGCCGGGGGTGGACACCAGGGTGCCCATCTGGCTGCTCGGCTCCAGCCTGTTCAGCGCTCAGCTGGCCGGACAGAAGGGCCTGCCCTATGCCTTCGCCTCGCACTTCGCGCCGCGCTACATGCACGAGGCGATTCGCGTCTATCGCAATCACTTCCGTCCGTCGGCGGTGCTGGAAAAGCCCTACGTGATGCTGGGCGTTCCCCTCGTGGCGGCGCCCACCGACGAAGAGGCGGAGTTTCTCGCCACCACCGTGTACCAGCGGGTGCTTGCCCTGATTCGTGGCGAAAGCCTGGTATTGCGCCCGCCGGTGGAGAGCATGGCGGGTCGCTGGCTGCCCCATGAGAAGGATGCCGTGGGCAGTTTCCTCGCCATGGCCATGGTAGGCGGGCCGGAGAAGATTCGCGCGCGCCTCCAGGTGCTGCTGGAGCAGACCGATGCCGATGAGCTGATCTTCACCTGCGACCTCTACCAGCACGAACACAGGCTGCGCGCATTCGAGATCCTCGCGGACCTGCGTGGGTGAAATACGCAGCGAGTTCCTTACTCAGAAAGGCCCGCAGCGGGGGAATATCTCGTGGCGGGCGAGGACGTTGCGCTGCGAGTCGTAGAGCCAGGCCATGGGCTGGTTCGCGGCATTGCGTGCTTCCACCCGGTAGCGCCGGCCGGGCTGGAAGCTGTCGTAATGCAGCTCCATGTAGCAGGTGATGATGGTGGGGCCGGAGTCCATCTTGAAGCCGCCGCCCCCGCCCCCGGCTTCGAACCGGTAGCGCAGCTCCAGTTCATGCCTGCCGGGCATCACCTGGTAGTAGCGGCCGTCATCCCAGCGCTTGCCGTCCAGGCGGTCGGCCATGAGGGTGTCGCTGGGATCGGGAGCGATGTCGATCCAGGCCATTCGTGGATTGGGTTCCGGCAGCTTGCTGGCGCAGGCGGTGAGGCTGGCCAGCAGCATCAGGGCCAACAGCGTGCGCATGACGGATCTCCTCACGGGGTGGACCCTTCCAGCATAACCCCATGTCGGAAATTTCAGACGTCGCCGCAGCGACTTTCCTGTGCCTTGGCCACTTCCCGGTTGCTTTCGTCGTAGAGCCGCGCCCATGGGCGGAAGCCAATGCCGCCGGCTTCCAGCTGGTAGCGCGCGCCAGCAGCGAAGTCCCCATAGGCCAGCTTCAGCAGGCAGGTACGGCGGTAGCTGGTGGTGCCCTGGCCGATGTCGTGGCCCCCGACCTCGAACTCCAGGCGCATCTCCAGTTCGTGGCGGCCGGGGCTGACCTGGAAGAAGCGCGTGTCGGACAGGGTCTGGTTGTCCACCTTGCTCGCCTGGAGTTGTTGGCCACCCTGTTGATCGAGGTCGATCCAGGCCTGGTTCGGATCGTGGCGAGGCATGAGCAGGGCACAGCCGCCGAGATTCAGCAGCAGGACAATCAGCAGAAGGCGCATGAAAGACTCCGGTCGATGGCAGTGGGCGGTTCTGATGCGCTAGTGTCGCGGCATGCCGACCACCCTTCTTATCGAAATGCTTGACCGCGTCCGCCGCCTTTCGGTTCCCCTGCTGGGCGCCTGGCTGCTGAGCGGTTGTTCCACTCTGGATTACTACGGCCAACTGGCCCGCGGGCAGCTGGCGCTGCTGTATGCCCGCCAGCCGGTCCAGAAGCTGATCGACGACCCCGCGCAGGCACCGGAATTGCGCCAGCGACTGGCCCGCACCCAGGAGGCGCGGGCCTTCGCCAGTGCCAGACTGGGACTGCCGGACAACGGCAGCTACCGGGTCTATGCCGACATCCAGCGGCCCTATGTGGTCTGGAACCTGTTCGCCACCCCCGAATTTTCCCTGCAGCCGCAGACCCATTGCTTCCCTGTAGCCGGTTGCGTCGCCTATCGCGGCTACTACGAACTGGGCCGGGCGCGCGGCGCCGCGGCGTTGCTCGGGCAGGAGGGGCTGGACACCTGGGTCGGTGGCGTCGAGGCCTATTCCACCCTGGGCTGGTTCGATGACCCCCTGCTCAACACCATGCTGCGCTGGGACGACGATCGCCTCGCCGCGCTGATCTTCCACGAGCTCGCCCACCAGCGCCTCTACGTGCCGGGAGATACCGCCTTCAACGAGTCCTTCGCCAGCTTCGTCGAGCGCGAGGGCTTGAGGCAGTGGCGCGCCAGCCGCGGCCTGGCGTCTGGTGACGATGCAGAGAGCGAGCGCCGTGACCGCCTGACCCGCCTGGTGCTGGATACCCGTGAGCGCCTGGAGCGTCTTTACGCCAGCGGCCTGCCCATCGAGAGCATGCGTCAGGCCAAGGCCGAGGAGTTCGAGCGCCTGCGCCGCGACTACCGTGCCATGCGAGACCGCGATTGGGGGGGCTTCAATCGCTACGACGCCTGGGTGGAGGGGCCCATGAACAACGCCAAGCTGCTGCCTTTCGGCCTCTACGACCAGTGGGTGCCGGCGTTTTCCGCGCTGTTCCGTGCGGCAGGCGGAAGTTGGCCCGCCTTCTATCAGCGCGCACGTGAGTTGGGCGAGCTGTCTCAGCAAAAGCGCACTCAGGCACTGGAAAGCCTGATGGCGAACCGCTAGAACTTGCCTGGCTGGTCGTCAGTCCAACGGCCAGGAAATCCAGGAAATGGAGTAGGCGATGAAGAGAGTTGCTGTAATCCTGATGTTGGGCGCGCTGGCGGGAACCGCCTTGGCGGAACCCAAACCCTGCGAGGAGCTGAAGCAGGAGATCGAGGTGAAGATCCAGGCCGCCGGGGTGACCAGCTACACCCTGGAAATCGTGCCGAATGACGAAGTGAAGGACCAGAACATGGTGGTCGGCTCCTGCGAGAACGGCACCAAGAAGATCATCTACCAGCGCAATGACGACTGATCCCCCGGATGGCAGGGGGCCTTTGTAGGAGCGAATTCATTCGCGAAAGGCCGCGCAGCGGCCCCCTGGGAATACCGCAGGGCAGGCCTTCGACCTGCATCGCGATTGAAATCGCTCCCACAGAATGTGACATCGCTCCCCTTCAACCAAACGCCCGGCCCAGCTCATCCAGACTGGCGAAGAAATAGGCCGGCGCTTCTCCCAGCAGTTCCTCGCGGCTGCCGAAGCCATAGCCCACCCCTGCCCCGTGCAGGCCATTGCGGTTGGCACCGATCAGGTCGTGCTTGCGGTCGCCGATCATCAGGGTGTCGGTACGGTCCAGGCCTTCCTCTTCCAGCAGATGGGCGATCAGCTCCACCTTGTTGGTGCGGGTGCCGTCCAGTTCGCTGCCGTAGATGTGCCGGAAGTGCCGGTCGAAGCCGAAGTGGCGGGCGATCTCCCGGGCGAAGACGGTTGGCTTGCTGGTGGCGATATAGAGCGTGCGGCCCTGCTCGCGCAGGCGTCCGAGCAGCGCGTCGATGCCATCGAATACGCGGTTCTCGTATAGGCCGGTGACCTTGAAGCGGTCGCGGTAGTGGTTCACCGCCTCCCAGGCGCGCTCCTCGCTGAGCTCATAGCTCTGCATGAAACACTGCAAGAGCGGCGGGCCGATGAAGTGCTCCAGATTCGCCAGGTCCGGCTCGTGGATATCCAGTTTGGCCAGCGCGTACTGCACCGAGCGGGTGATGCCCTCGCGCGGGTCAGTGAGCGTGCCGTCCAGGTCGAAGAGGATGTTCCGGTAATGCATGCTGCTCATTCGCTCCGTGCGTCGTAGCCTTCTGCGATATGCAGGTCCTTCAGCTTCACGTAGTTCGCGGCGCTGTAGGTGAAGAAGGCCTTTTCCTTGTCGGTGAGCGGCCTGGCCTGCTTCACCGGGCTGCCAACGTAGAGGTGGCCGCTCTCCAGGCGCTTGCCCGGCGGCACCAGGCTGCCGGCCCCGAGCACCACGTCGTCCTCGATCACCGCGCCGTCCATGACGATGCTGCCCATGCCGATCAGCACCCGGCTGCCCACGGTGCAGCCGTGCAGCAGGGCCTTGTGGCCGATGGTCACGTCGTTGCCGATTTCCAGCGGATAGCCGTCCGGGTTGAAGGGGCCGGCGTGGGTGATGTGCAGCACGCTGCCGTCCTGCACGCTGGTGCGCGCACCGATACGGATGCGGTGCATGTCGCCGCGGATGGTCACCAGGGGCCAGACCGAGCTGTCATCGCCCAGTTGCACGTCGCCGATGACCACGGCAGAGGCGTCGACGAAGACCCGTTCGCCGAATTGTGGGGTGAGGCCCTGATAGGTTCTGATCGGGTTCATAGCGATTCCTGAGGCTGCATCAGCAGGCGATTGTAATTAAGATGGGCGCCGTCGACCCAGCTGACCTTGGCGACGGTTGTCCCTGGCTGCATCCCCTTTCCGGCACGAGTGTCAATAATCTGGCATAATGCCTGGCCGCCTTTGGAAAAGGAGAGCGTTTATGACTACCTTGCATATCAGATCATCTGCAAGCAGGGCCAAACCTCAAGCGGCAACGGAAACCCGTGAATCCCTCGCAGCTCATGTCGCAGCCTATCTGCGTCGGGGCGGAGAGATTCAGAAGATCGCCAGGGGCGTCAGCGGTCTGCCAACGAACGGTTCCTGGCATTTGTCCCGAACCAGAAGAAGAAAATGATTGTCGAGGGGGCCTTGCGCCCCCTCTCTCGTTCCTGCTGCTCTATCAACCCCACCCAGACGTAACAGGTGAATGCCGTGAGCTCCAGCAATCCCCTTCTGCAGGACTTCGACCTGCCACCCTACTCCTCGATCCGCCCCGAACATGTCCAGCCCGCCATCGAGACGGTGCTCGCCGACAACCGCGCCGCCATCGCCGCGTTGTTGGAGCAGCAGGACGGCACGCCGACCTGGAGCGGGCTGGTGCTGGCGCTGGACGAGCTGGGCGAGCGCCTGGGCCGTGCCTGGAGCCCGGTGAGCCACCTGAACGCCGTGTGCAATAACGCCGAACTGCGCAACGCCTATGAGGCCTGCCTGCCCAAGCTGTCCGAGTACTGGACCGAGATCGGCCAGAACCGCGCCCTGTTCCAGGCCTACGAGGCCCTGGCCGCGAGTCCCGAATCCGCCGGTTTCGATGTGGCGCAGACGACCATCCTCGACCACGCCCTGCGCGATTTCCGCCTGTCGGGCATCGACCTGCCGGCCGACAAGCAGCAGCGCTACGGTGAAATCCAGATGAAGCTGTCGGAGCTCGGCAGCCGCTTCTCCAACCAGTTGCTCGACGCCACCCAGGCCTGGACCAAACAGGTTGACGACGAAGCGGCCCTGGCCGGCCTCACCGACTCGGCCAAGGCGCAGATGAAGCAGGCCGCCGAGGCCAAGGGTATCGCCGGCTGGCTGATCACCCTGGAGTTCCCCAGCTACTACGCGGTGATGACCTACGCCGACGACCGCGCCCTGCGCGAAGAGGTCTACACCGCATACAGCACCCGCGCCTCCGACCAGGGCCCGAATGCCGGGCAGAACGACAACGGCCCGGTGATGGCCGAGATCCTCGATCTGCGCCGGGAGTTGGCCCACCTGCTGGGCTTCGAGCACTTCTCCGACCTGAGCCTGGCCACCAAGATGGCCGAGTCCACCCCGCAGGTGCTCGGATTCCTGCGTGACCTGGCCAAGCGCAGCAAGCCCTACGCCGCCAAGGACCTGGAAGAACTCAAGGCCTTCGCCGCCGAACGTGGCGTGGCCGACCTGCAGAGCTGGGACGTGGGCTACTTCAGCGAGAAGCTGCGTGAGCAGCGCTACAGCATTTCCCAGGAAACCCTGCGCGCCTACTTCCCTGTCGACAAGGTGCTGTCGGGCCTCTTCGCCATCGTGCAGAAGCTCTATGGCATCGAGATTCGCGAGCTGTCCGGCTTCGACACCTGGCACCCGGATGTGCGCCTGTTCGAGATCAGCGAGAACGGTCAGCACGTCGGCCGCTTCTTCTTCGACCTCTATGCCCGCGCCAACAAGCGCGGCGGCGCCTGGATGGACGGTGCCCGCGACAAGCGCCGCAATGCCCATGGCGATCTGGTCAGCCCGGTGGCCAACCTGGTCTGCAACTTCACCCCGGCGGTGGGCGACAAGCCGGCCCTGCTTACCCACGACGAAGTCACTACCCTGTTCCACGAGTTCGGCCACGGCTTGCACCACCTGTTGACCCGTGTCGAGCACGCCGGCGCTTCCGGCATCAACGGCGTGGCCTGGGACGCCGTGGAGCTGCCTAGCCAGTTCATGGAGAACTGGTGCTGGGAGCCCGAGGGCCTGGCGCTGATCTCCGGCCATTACCAGAGCGGCGAGCCCCTGCCCCAGGACCTCCTGGACAAGATGCTGGCGGCGAAGAACTTCCAGTCCGGCCTGATGATGGTGCGCCAGCTGGAATTCTCCCTGTTCGACTTCGAACTGCATGCCACCCACGGCGACGGTCGTGGCGTCCTGCAGGTGCTGGAGGCGATCCGCGACGAGGTGGCGGTGATGCGTCCGCCGGTGTTCAACCGCTTCGCCAACAGCTTCGCCCACATCTTCGCCGGCGGTTACGCGGCCGGTTACTACAGCTACAAATGGGCGGAAGTACTGTCCGCCGACGCCTTCTCCCGATTCGAGGAGGAAGGCGTGCTCAACCCGGCTACCGGCCGCGCCTTCCGCGAGGCCATCCTGGCCCGCGGCGGTTCCCAGGAGCCCATGGTGCTGTTCGTCGACTTCCGTGGTCGCGAGCCCTCCATCGACGCCCTGCTGCGCCATAGTGGCCTGACGGAGGACGCGGCATGACAACGACCAAGAAACGCTTCATCGCCGGGGCCGTCTGCCCGGCGTGCAGCGAAATGGACAAGATCCAGATGTGGGACGAGGACGGCGTGCCACACCGCGAATGCGTGGCCTGTGGCTATGCCGACACCCTCAATGCCCAGGGCCTGTCGGTGCCGAAGGAACTGGGTACGCGGGTCAACCAGGTGGCGCCCAAGCCGGCCGATCCGAAGGTGCATGGGGTGCAGTTCTTCCCCAATCCCAAGCTGAAGAAACCCAGCGAGTAACCCGAAAGCCAAGGAGGGCTTATGTGGCATCTGGTGTGCGGCGATGTGGCGGCGGTCGGTGTTCGCCGGGTGATTGGCGATGCCGCGGCCGACGTACATCTTCGCGTGCTGCGTGATGACCTGGCCGTGGGCCCGCTGGCGGACATCGACCAGCCCCCCTGCGCCGCTCGCGCGCAGTATTGGCTGGCGGTCTGGCCAAGTGCGGTGACGCCCCGGCCGGACTTCGGTCCCGATCTCAGCGCCGATGCCGACTGGCTCGCCGGTCTGGCGCGGCAGGCGCAGCCGGTCACCGTCTGGCATGGCGACAGCTGTGCCGAGCAATTGATGCTGGCCCGTGTAGCTGCAGCTCTGGACGGCAGTGACCTACCGCTCTGGGAGGTGGCTTGTGGCACCGGCGATAGCCGTGTCCAGCGGCGCCGCGCGGTGGGCATGATCGACCCTTCGGTTCTGAGTGATTACTACCTGCCACGGCATGTCGATGCCGGGCGCCGGTCCCGGTTGGCCGCACAGTGGCATGCTGCCGTGGCGGCCAACGCGGATATCCGTCGCTGGCGCGACGATGCTTTCCATGGAGAGGACCACCGCTTGGTGGATGCACTGCTGCTTGCCGCCTGTACCCCTGACTGGCAACCGCTGTCTCGCGTGATGGCTGACCTGATGGGACACAACGACGGCTTCTTCGCCACGGATTTCTTCACCTTATGGCGCGCCCGTGAACTGGCCGCCAAGGGGTGCATCGAACTGGTTGGTGACGCCGGCCAGCACGGCTACGGTGGACTGACGGTCCGTCTCGCGTAGGTTGGCGCTGAGCGTAGCGAAGCCCAACACCCAACACCCAACGCCGAGACCGTGCACTGTTGGGCCTCGCGGAGCTCGGCCCAACCTACGGGAAGCCTGCTCTCGTGGGAGCGAATTCATTCGCGATGGGGAAGCGAAGCGGGCCGGGATCGGCTTGTGCCGCTCGGCAGACAGGGCTAGGCGTCGGAAAGGTCTGCGTATACTGTATGAATATACAGTATTTATGCGGAGTCTTCCCCATGCCTGCCCCCCTCCCGCCCCGTGGCCGTGGCACGGCCAGCAATCCTTTCAACCGTTTTGCGCCGACCACGTCGGTGGCGATGGACGATGGCTGGTACCAGGAGGTTCCGCCCAGTCGTGCCACCGAGGTGCGCTTGGAAACCGCCAAGAGCATCATCACCCGCAACCAGTCGCCGGACCTGCCCTTCGACCGCTCGGTGAACCCCTATCGCGGTTGCGAGCATGGCTGTATCTACTGCTATGCGCGGCCCAGCCACGCCTATTGGGACATGTCGCCAGGGCTGGACTTCGAGACGCGCCTGATTGCCAAGACCAACGCCGTTTCGCTGCTCGAACAGCAGTTGTCGAAACCGGGCTACCAGTGCGCGCCGATCAACCTGGGCTCCAACACCGACCCCTACCAGCCCATCGAGCGTGAACACCGCCTGACCCGGCAGACCCTCGAGGTGCTGCTGCGCTACCGTCACCCGGTGACCATCGTCACCAAGGGTTCGCTGGTGCTGCGCGACCTCGATCTGCTCACCGAGCTGGCGGAGCAGAACCTCGCGGCGGTGATGATCAGCCTCACCACGCTGGACGATGAGCTCAAGCGCGTTCTCGAACCCCGTGCCGCGGCCCCTTCGGCGCGCCTGCGGGCCATCCGCGTGCTGCGCGAGAACCGCATTCCGGTGGGCGTGCTCTGTTCGCCGATGATCCCGATGATCAACGACATGGAGCTGGAAAGCCTGCTGGAAGCAGCGCGCGACGCCGGTGCGCAACAAGCTTCCTACATGCTGCTGCGATTGCCGCGGGAAGTGGGGCCGTTGTTCGAGGAGTGGCTGCAAGCGCACTACCCACAGCGTGCCGCTCACGTGATGAGCATCATCCGTCAGTGCCGGGGAGGGGAAATCTACGACAGCCGTTTCGGCCACCGTTTCAAGGGTCAGGGGCCTTTTGCCGAGTTGCTCGCCCAGCGTTTCGCCGTGGCCATCCGCAGGCTGGGGCTGAACCAGCGGCGCGATTACGGACTGGACTGTTCGCGCTTCTGCCCGCCAGGAAGACAGATGGCGTTACTTTAAGGTGTGACTTGGCGGGCTGTAACAACAGTCCTGTAGGAATTCAAATGCCGGCAATCAGTGGATAATAGGCGGCATAACAGACAATTCCTACGATGACCGAGGTTGGCAGCATGAGCAACGAGCACGACAAGCAACGTGGTGAGAGTGCGGAAGAGGCCCTGCGGAACATAGTCGAGGGCTTCCAGCGGTTCCGCGACGAGGTCTTCCCGCAGCAGGAAGAGCTGTTCAAGAAGCTCGCCCATGAACAGAAGCCCCGCGCCATGTTCATCACCTGCGCCGATTCGCGCATCGTCCCTGAACTGATCACCCAGAGCTCCCCCGGCGACCTCTTCGTCACCCGCAACGTCGGCAACGTGGTGCCGCCCTACGGCCAGATGAACGGCGGCGTCTCCACCGCCATCGAGTTCGCGGTGATGGCCC
The DNA here is from genome assembly GCF_049334135.1 of Metapseudomonas cellulosilytica. Lineage (NCBI taxonomy): Bacteria > Pseudomonadati > Pseudomonadota > Gammaproteobacteria > Pseudomonadales > Pseudomonadaceae > Metapseudomonas > Metapseudomonas cellulosilytica. The sequence goes on from NZ_JBHZGN010000013.1 coordinate 104,576, forward strand.
TCGGTGTGCACCACATCATCATCTGCGGCCACTCCGACTGCGGCGCCATGAAGGCGGTGCTGGACCCGCAGACCCTGGAGCGCATGCCCACGGTGAAGGCCTGGCTGCGCCATGCCGAAGTGGCGAAGGTGGTCGTCCAGGAGAACTGCGGCTGTGCCACCCACGAAACCCTGGAAGTGCTGACTGAGGAGAACGTGGTGGCGCAACTCGACCACCTGCGCACCCATCCCTCGGTGGCGGCGCGCCTGGCCAGCGGCCAGCTGTTCATCCACGGCTGGGTCTATGACATCGAGACTTCGGTGATCAAGGCTTACGACGCCGAGCTGGGCCGCTTCCGTGTCATCGGTGACGGCCCGCTGCCGATGGCCACGCCACGGCCGCGTTACCAGTCCGAGTGACGAAGAAAAGGGGCTGCCGCTGCAGCCCCTTTTTCTTTTCGCGGATGGGCGGCGGCCTACACTCACCCCCCTCCCATTGGGAGAGGGGCCGGGGGTGAGGCCAACCTTTTCGCGAATGAATTCGCTCCTGCCAGGTGGTTTCGGGGGCGAACTTCAGCCCGCCTCGCGCTGGCCCTGGTTCAGTTGCAGCTCGACGCCAAGCTGCCCGGACATGCAGGGCCAGCGCTTCCACGCCTCCTCGACCTTGGGGTCGTGCAGCTGCTGGCGATAGGCCTGGGCCGAGGGCAGGCTGAACACCTCCTCGTCCAGCAGGCCGTCCACGGCGTGGTGTACGGCTTCGTCCAACTGGTTGGCAAAGGGCTCGCCGATCAGATGGTGGGCGATCAGGTTGGCCACCGTGGTGTCCAGCGGGATCAGCGGCTGGCCGAAATGCACGATGTAGCGGTCGTTGACTTCCTCCACCAGGCGATGGGCCAGGTAGGCTTCGTCGAGCAGGCCTTCCAGGCCGTTGTGGCCGACCATCAGTGCCGGCGGCTGCAGGAAGAACTGCTCGGCCACCCTCAGCACTGGCTTGATACGCGACTCGATACCGGCTTCGCGGGCGACGTTGGCGGCGGCATCCAGCACGTCCGGGACTTGTTCCACATAGGCGGCGATGAAGCGGGCGAGCACGCCCTGGGCATCCTCTGCCGGCAGGCGAATGGCGGGGTGCAGACTGGCGACCTGGGTTTCCAGAATCCGGGTCAGTTGGGCGGAGGCGGCTTCGTGCTGGAGGGCGCGCTGGATGACTTCGCGCAGTGCGGCGGTGTTCATGACTGCTCCTGGAAAGGACATGGCGGGTTAGGGGTGAACGCAAGGTGAAGAGAAGACCTTAGCTCGCCTTGGGCAACGGCTAAGACCGGATTGTCATAATTCCTTCGGGGTTATTCAGGCAAGCTATAACGGCACTTTGCCACTGACTTCCAGCCCACGCCAGCCGCGGCGTTTAGGACAAGGCTTGCGCGCCTTGAGCCATTTTTTTCGTCGCGTTGCGCACCTGAAGTCCCTGTCTATACTCCGACTCGAAAGGCATTACCTGATGGAACCCGACTGTGCACCTGCGTGCCGAGGTCGGCGGTCCGGTTTTGGTAGTCTGGACAGCCGTCCCCAAGCCGTTGGCCCAGCCGGCGGGATAACAAGAACGAGAAGGGGAACCCGCAATGATGCGACATCCACGAGTCTGGATGGGACTCCTGCTGTTGTCTGTTCTCAGCCAGGCGGAGGCTGCCTGGACGATCAACATGGCGCCCGGGGCCACCGAGGTCAGCCGTACCGTTTTCGATCTGCACATGACCATCTTCTGGATCTGCGTCGTCATCGGCGTACTGGTCTTCGGTGCCATGTTCTGGTCGATGATCATCCATCGTCGTTCCACCGGCCAGCAGCCGGCGCATTTCCACGAGAGCACCACGGTGGAAATCCTCTGGACCGTCGTGCCCTTCGTCATCCTCGTGCTGATGGCGGTGCCGGCGACCAAGACCCTGATCGACATCTACGACACCTCCGAATCCGGTCTGGATGTGCAGGTCACCGGTTACCAGTGGAAATGGCACTACAAGTACCTGGGCCAGGACGTGGAGTTCTTCAGCAACCTGGCCACGCCCGCCGAGCAGATCCATAACAAGGCGCCCAAGGACGAGCACTACCTGCTGGAGGTCGACCAGCCGCTGGTGGTCCCGGTCGGCACCAAGGTGCGCTTCCTGATCACCGCCGCCGACGTGATCCACTCCTGGTGGGTGCCGGCGCTGGCAGTGAAGAAGGACGCCATTCCCGGCTTCGTCAACGAGTCCTGGACCCGCATCGAGAAGCCCGGCATCTACCGTGGCCAGTGCACCGAGCTGTGCGGCAAGGACCACGGCTTCATGCCCATCGTGGTCGAGGCCAAGTCCAAGGAAGACTTCGCCAAGTGGCTGGCCGCGCGCAAGGAGGAAACGGCCAAGCTCAAGGAGCTGACCGACAAGGAATGGACCCGCGAGGAGCTGGTGGCGCGCGGCGACAAGATCTACCACACCACCTGCGCAGCCTGTCACCAGCCTGAAGGTCAGGGCCTGCCGCCCATGTTCCCGGCACTCAAGGGCTCGAAGATCGCCACCGGTCCCAAGGCCGATCACCTGAACATCGTCTTCCACGGCAAGCAGGGCACTGCCATGGCCGCCTTCGGCAAGCAGCTGTCCGAAGTCGACATTGCCGCCGTCATTACCTACGAGCGCAACGCCTGGGGCAACAACATGGGCGACATGGTGACTCCGAAGGAAGTGCTGGCCCTGAAACAGGGGGAAGGCCAATGAAGAAGACACCGGCCTATATGGAGACTGACATGAGTGCAGTGATCGACCACGATCATGCCGGGCATGATCACCACCACGGCCCGGCAAGGGGCCTGATGCGCTGGGTGCTGACCACCAACCACAAGGACATCGGCACGATGTACCTGTGGTTCAGCTTCTGCATGTTCCTGCTGGGCGGCTCCATGGCGATGGTGATCCGCGCCGAGCTGTTCCAGCCGGGCCTGCAGATCGTCCAGCCGGAGTTCTTCAACCAGATGACCACGATGCACGGCCTGATCATGGTGTTCGGCGCCGTTATGCCGGCCTTCGTCGGCCTGGCCAACTGGATGATCCCGCTGATGATCGGCGCGCCGGACATGGCCCTGCCGCGGATGAACAACTTCAGCTTCTGGCTGCTGCCGGCTGCCTTCGGCCTCCTGGTCAGCACCCTGTTCACCGCCGGCGGCGGGCCGAACTTCGGCTGGACCTTCTACGCGCCGCTGTCGACCACCTATGCGCCGGAAAGCGTCACCTACTTCATCTTCGCCATCCACCTGATGGGCATCAGCTCGATCATGGGCGCGATCAACGTGATCGCCACCATCCTCAACCTGCGCGCCCCGGGCATGACCCTGATGAAGATGCCGCTGTTCGTCTGGACCTGGCTGATCACCGCCTTCCTGCTGATCGCGGTGATGCCGGTGCTGGCCGGCTGCGTGACCATGATGCTGATGGACATCCACTTCGGCACCAGCTTCTTCAGCGCGGCCGGTGGCGGCGACCCGGTGCTGTTCCAGCACGTGTTCTGGTTCTTCGGCCACCCCGAGGTGTACATCATGATCCTGCCCGCCTTCGGCGCGGTCAGCTCGATCATCCCGGCCTTCTCGCGCAAGCCGCTGTTCGGCTACACCTCGATGGTCTACGCCACCGCGTCGATCGCCTTCCTGTCCTTCATCGTCTGGGCGCACCACATGTTCACCGTGGGCATCCCGCTGACCGGTGAGCTGTTCTTCATGTTCGCCACCATGCTGATCGCCGTGCCCACCGGGGTGAAGGTGTTCAACTGGGTGACCACCATGTGGGAAGGCTCGCTGACTTTCGAGACCCCCATGCTGTTCGCCGTGGCCTTCGTCATCCTGTTCACCATCGGCGGTTTCTCCGGGCTGATGCTGGCCATCGCCCCGGCGGACTTCCAGTACCACGACACCTACTTCGTGGTGGCGCACTTCCACTACGTGCTGGTGCCCGGCGCCATCTTCGGCATCTTCGCCTCGGCCTACTACTGGCTGCCGAAGTGGACCGGACACATGTACGACGAGACCCTCGGCAAGCTGCACTTCTGGATGAGCTTCATCGGCATGAACATGGCGTTCTTCCCCATGCACTTCGTGGGGCTGGCGGGCATGCCGCGGCGGATTCCGGACTACAACCTGCAGTTCGCCGACTTCAACATGATCTCGTCCATCGGTGCGTTCACCTTCGGGGCCACCCAGTTCCTCTTCCTGTTCATCGTCATCAAGTGCATCCGTGGCGGCAAGAAAGCCCCGGCCAAGCCCTGGGACGGTGCCGAGGGTCTGGAGTGGACGGTGCCTTCGCCGGCGCCCTACCACACCTTCACCACACCGCCGGAAGTGAAGTGAGATGAACGGGGAAATGAGCACTCGCCGCCTGATCCCGCGCCTTCTGGTGCTGGTGGTGGCGATGTTCGCCTTCGGTTTCGCTCTGGTGCCGATCTATGACGTGATGTGCCAGGCCTTCGGCATCAACGGCAAGACCACCGGGTCGGCCTACGAAGGGGCGCAGAGCGAAGACCAGCAGCGGCAGGTGCGCGTGCAGTTCCTCGCCACCAACGCGGCGGGGATGAGCTGGGAATTCCGCCCCAAGGCGGACGACCTGGTGGTGCACCCGGGGGCGAGCAACGAGATGCTGTTCATCGCCTTCAACCCCACCGACAAGCCGATGACGGCCCAGGCCATTCCCAGCGTGGCGCCGTCCAAGGCGGCGGCCTTCTTCCACAAGACCGAATGCTTCTGTTTCACCCAGCAGGTCCTGCAGCCCGGCCAGCGCATCGAGATGCCGGTGCGCTTCATCGTCGACCGCGACCTGCCGGCCGATGTGCATCACCTGACCCTCGCTTACACGCTGTTCGATATCACCGCCCGCAAGCCACCAGTCGCCAGGAATGACGGCTGACGGGCCGATAAGGAGAACAACAACGATGGCTAGTCACGAGCACTATTACGTTCCGGCCCAGAGCAAGTGGCCGATCATCGCCACCGTCGCCCTGCTGACCACGGTGTATGGGCTGGGGACCTGGTTCAACGACATGAAGTACGGTCGCCCCGAGTCCAACGGGCCGATCATTTTCTTCGTCGGCGGCCTGCTGATCGCCTACATGATGTTCGGCTGGTTCGGCAATGTGATCCGCGAGAGCCGCTCGGGCCTCTACAGCGGGCAGATGGACCGTTCCTTCCGCTGGGGCATGAGCTGGTTCATCTTCTCCGAGGTGATGTTCTTCGCCGCGTTCTTCGGGGCCCTCTTCTATGTGCGCCACTTCGCCGGGCCCTGGCTCGGTGGTGAAGGGGCCAAGGGCGTGGCCAACATGCTCTGGCCGAACTTCGAGTTCGCCTGGCCGGCGATGAACAACCCCGACGCGAAGCTGTTCCCGCCGCCGAAGGCGATCATCGATCCCTGGCACCTGCCGCTGATCAACACCATCCTGCTGGTGTCCTCCAGCTTCACCGTGACCTTCGCCCACCACGCCCTGCGCAAGAACAAGCGCGGTCCGCTCAAGGCCTGGCTGGCGCTGACCATCCTGCTGGGCGCGACTTTCCTGGGCTTCCAGGCCGAGGAGTACATTCACGCCTACAAGGAACTGGGGCTGACCCTGGGGTCGGGCATCTACGGCGCCACCTTCTTCATGCTCACCGGTTTCCACGGTGCCCACGTGACGATGGGGGCGCTGATCCTGACGGTGATGCTGGTGCGCATCCTGCGCGGCCATTTCGACAGCGAGCACCACTTCGGCTTCGAGGCGGCAGCCTGGTACTGGCACTTCGTGGACGTGGTGTGGATCGGCCTCTTTACCTTCGTCTACGTGCTGTGAAGGCGGTGGCTGGAGGCGGGGGTCTCTGGCTTACCAGGTGACATGAGAAACGAACTGGCCGCTGTAGAAACCCCAGGCGATGAGCGCCAGGGTCAGGGCGGCCAGAATCACACGAACCGTTAGCGCATTGACCACGCGGGAGCTGCGGCCTTCGTCCTTGACCAGGAAGAAAAGGCCGCTGAACAGGCTCACCACGGTGGCGAGCAGCATGAGGACGATCGCAGCCTTGAGCATGCGTGACTCCGGTGGAAGGGGGATGTTGTGCAGTATAGCCAGCCCTGTTCAGCCTCACGGAAGGCGCCCATGAGCGTTTTCCGGCCGGGACTCGCGCCCACGCTGGTGGTGCTGGCGCTGCTGCCCCTGCTGCTGGGCCTGGGGTTCTGGCAGCTGTCCCGCGCCGAGGAAAAACACCAGCTGCTGGCTGCGGCCGAGGCACTGCGCATCGCTGATCCCATCGGCCTCGCATCCCTGGCCTCGCGTCCCGATCCCGCCTGGCTGCGCCTGCGCCTGCACGGTCATTTCGATGCCGACCACAGCCTGCTGCTGGACAGCCGCATCCGCGACGGCAAGGCCGGCGTCGAACTGCTGCAACCCTTCCAGGACGCTGGCGGCCAATGGGTCCTGATCAACCGTGGCTGGCTGCCTTGGCCGGACCGCCGCATCCCGCCGGCCTTCGACACCCCAGCCGGCGCCCTGGATCTGATCGCGTGGGTCTATGTGCCGCCGGGCGCCGCATTTGAACTCAAGCACCTGGAAACCTCGGGCTGGCCCCAACTGGTCAACCAGGTGGACGCCGCCGGGCTCTGGCAGCACCTGGGGCGCGATGGCCTGCCTCTGGAGCTGCGCCTGGAAGAAGGCCCGGCAGGCTACCGCACCGACTGGCCGGTAGTGGCCATGGGGCCGGAAAAGCACATCGGTTATGCCGTGCAGTGGTTCGCCCTGGCGGCGGCCCTCCTCGGCCTCTTCATCTATTACGGACTGCGCAAAGGACGGGAGAACAACAATGAACCCAGCACTCGCCATGCCTGAGGCCGCACCGCCGCGCCGCCGTGGGCGCATCCAGCTGCTGCTGATCCTGATGGTGGTGATCGGCCCGATGATGCTCGCCACGGCCATGTACAAGTTCAGCTTCTGGGTGCCGGAAGGGCGCAGCTTCCACGGCGCCCTCATCGGCAATGGGCAGACCCTCGCCGACCTCGGCGTGCAGGACGTCGCACCGCAGGACGCCTGGCAACTGCTGGTCACCGCGCCGGCCGGCTGCGAGACCGACTGTCAGGAGTTGGTGTACGTCGCGCGGCAGATCCATATCGGCCTCGGCCGCGACGCGTCCCGCGCCACTCACGCCCTGGCCGTCACCGAGGTGCCGGCCGATTACGCCGACAAGCTAAAACAGGACTACCCGCAATTGAAACGCTATGGCCTGGATGCGGTCACCTACGGTAAGGCCACCGAAAACCTCGGCGGTGCCCAGCTGTGGATCGTCGACCCCCACGGCAATCTCGTCCTGCGCTACGACGGCACCACCAAGGGCAAGCAGGTCCTCAATGACCTGCGCCACCTGCTGAAGCTTTCCAATATCGGTTGAACGACCCCTTTCTCCGGAAAGGTGAGGAGCGGCTGCTGTGGATAAGTACAAGAACCGGCCCGGATTCCGCCTCGCGCTGTTCGCCACCCTGCTGGCGCTGGTGGTGGTGCTGCTGGGCGCCTACACCCGCCTGACCCACGCCGGCCTCGGCTGCCCCGACTGGCCCGGCTGCTACGGCTTTATCAGCGTGCCGCAGTCCGAAGCGCAACTGGCCCATGCCGAGGCCAACTTCCCCCACGCACCAGTGGAGGCCGAGAAGGGCTGGAACGAAATGGTCCACCGCTACTTCGCCGGTACCCTCGGCCTGCTGATCCTTGGCCTGGCCATCCACGCCGTGCGCCTGCGCGGCCGTGATGGCCAGCCACTCAAGCTGCCGCTGGTGCTGCTGGGCGTGGTGATCGCGCAAGCCGCCTTCGGCATGTGGACGGTGACCCTGCAGCTCTGGCCCCAGGTGGTCACCGCCCACCTGTTGGGCGGCTTCACCACCCTGTCGCTGTTGTTGCTGCTCAGTCTGCGGCTGTCCAACGCCTTCCCGCCGCTGGAGTTGCCGACGCGCCTGCGGCGCTGGGCTACATTGGGGCTGGCGCTGGTGATCGGGCAGGTCGCCCTGGGCGGCTGGGTCAGCTCCAACTACGCGGCGGTGGCCTGTGTCGACCTACCCACCTGCCACGGCCAGTGGTGGCCGGCGATGGACTTCGCCAACGGCTTCCACCTGACCCAGCACATCGGCCCGAACTACCTGGGCGGGCAACTGGACAGCGACGCCCGCACCGCCATCCACATGACCCACCGCCTCGGCGCCCTGGCCGTGACCCTGGTGCTGCTGGCCCTGGCCTGGCAGCTGCGCGGTGCCGGCCTGCCGCGCCTGGCCGCCCTGCTGCTGGCGGCCCTGTGCCTGCAGGTGGGCCTGGGCATCAGCAACGTCATCTTCCACCTGCCGCTACCGGTGGCGGTGGCCCACAACGGCGGCGGTGCCCTGCTGCTGCTGGTGCTGGTTTCCGTGAATTACCGGGTGCGTAGCCCGGCTCTTTTCGTAGGAGCGAGCGCTGCTCGCGAAAGGGGAAACGTCGGAGGTTCGCGAGCAGAGCTCGCTCCTACGGCGATGACCCCACACGGCAAATAACCGGAATACTGAGGAGTACACGCCATGGCCACTCTGCTCAGCCAAGGACACAGTGAAGTCCGCGCCAGCTGGCGCGACTACCTGGAACTGACCAAACCCAAGGTGGTGGTGCTGATGCTGATCACCTCGCTGGTGGGCATGTTCCTCGCCACCCGTGCCGGGGTGCCCTGGGAGGTGCTGCTGTTCGGCAACCTCGGCATCGGCCTGTGCGCCGGCGCGGCGGCGGCGGTCAACCACGTGGTGGACCGGCGCATCGATTCGATCATGGCGCGCACCCTCAAGCGCCCGGTGGTCAATGGACGGGTTTCGCCGGCGGCGGCCCTGACCTTCGCCTTCGTCCTGGCGGTGGCCGGCCAGGCCCTGCTGCTGGCCTTCACCAATGAGCTGACCGCCTGGCTGACCCTGGCATCCTTGGTGGGCTACGCAGTGCTCTACACCGGTTTCCTCAAGCGCGCCACGCCGCAGAACATCGTCATCGGCGGGCTGGCCGGCGCCGCGCCGCCGCTGCTGGGCTGGGTGGCGGTCACCGGTCACCTGTCCGCCGAGCCGCTGCTGCTGGTGCTGATCATCTTCGCCTGGACCCCGCCGCACTTCTGGGCCCTGGCCATCCATCGCAAGGCCGAGTACGCCAAGGCCGACATCCCCATGCTGCCGGTGACCCACGGCGAGCAGTACACCAAAGTGCACATCCTGCTCTACACCCTGGTGATGTTCGCCGTGAGCCTGCTGCCCTACGCCATCCACATGAGCGGCGTGCTCTACCTGGTCTGCGCCGTGGCGCTGGGCGCACGCTTCCTGCAGTGGGCCTGGGTGCTGTACCGTGACAGCAAACCGCACGCGGCGATCAAGACCTTCAAGTACTCTATCGCCTACCTCTTCCTGCTGTTCATCGCCCTGCTGGTGGACCATTACCTGATGCTGAACCTATGACCAGAGTCCAGAAAACCGTCTTCGTCCTCGTTGCCATAGTCGCGGTGGTGCTCGGCCTCACCGTGCACCGGGTGCTCAATGGTGAGCGCCAGGCCGACCCCACCAAGCTGCTCGATGCCGGCATCGTCCTGCTGCCCCAGAGCCGCACCCTGCCGGCGCTGGAGATGGTCGACCAGAACGGCGCCAAGGTCGCGGTGGACCAGCTCAAGGACAAGTGGAGCCTGGTGTTCTTCGGCTACACCTTCTGCCCGGACATCTGCCCTACCACCCTGGCGCAGATGCGTGAACTGAAGGGCCTGTTGCCGCAGCAGGCGCAGGACAACCTGCGCTTCGTCTTCGTCAGCGTCGACCCCAATCGCGACACCCCGCAGCAGATCAAGCAGTACCTGAACTACTTCGACCCGAGTTTCGTCGGCGTCACCAGCGACCTGCCCACCCTGCAGAAGCTGGCCAACGCCGTGAGCATTCCCTTCATCCCGGCCGATACCCGCCAGGAGAACTACACCGTGGACCACAGCGGCAACCTGGTGGTCCTGGGCCCGGACGGCACCCAGCGCGGCTTCATCCGCTCGCCGCTGAACAACCAGAAGCTCAAGGAGCAGCTGCCGGGGTTGGTGGCGCCGCAGGGCTGAGCGCCGCCGGCTGGGATGGCTTCCCTCACCCCAGCCCTCTCCCGGAGGGAGAGGGGGCAGTCCATGCGGATGGTGGGCCCTGAGTCACCCCTCTCCTTGTGGGAGAGGGGCCGGGGGTGAGGGAAGGTTGGCCATGCAGGGATTTTCCAGCGCCCACAAAAAAGCCCGCTCACTGAGCGGGCTTTTTCATTCAACCGGATGCGCTCAGAACGCCGGCACCACGGCTCCCTTGTACTTCTCCTCGATGAACTTCTTCACCTCGGGGCTGTGCAGGGCGGCGGCCAGTTTCTGCATGTCGGCGCTGTTCTTGTTGTCCTCGCGGGCTACCAGGATGTTCACGTAGGGCGAGTCGGAGCCTTCGATCACCAGCGCATCCTTGGTAGGGTTCAGCTTGGCTTCCAGGGCGTAGTTGGTGTTGATCAGCGCCAGGTCCACCTGGTTCAGCACGCGCGGCAGGGTGGCGGCTTCCAGTTCACGGATCTTGATGCCCTTCGGATTCTCGACGATGTCCTTCGGGGTGGCGGTGATGCTGGTGTTGTCCTTCAGCTTGATCACGCCGGCCTTGTCCAGCAGCAGCAGGGCGCGGCCGCCGTTGGTGGCGTCGTTGGGGATGACCACCTGGGCGCCTTCGGGCAGCTCGGCCAGGGACTTCACCTTGCTGGAGTAGGCGCCGAAGGGCTCGACGTGCACGCCGGTCACGGATTCCAGCTTCACCTTGGTCTTGCGAGCCTTGTTGAACTCGTCGAGGTACGGCTGGTGCTGGAAGAAGTTGGCGTCCAGGCGGCCTTCGGCGACCTGCACGTTGGGCTGCACGTAGTCGGTGAAGACTTTCACCTGCAGGTCCACGCCTTCTTTGGCCAGCTGCGGCTTGATGAATTCGAGGATCTCCGCGTGGGGCACCGGGGTGGCGGCCACTTTCAGGGTGTCGGCCTGGGCGGAGAGGGCGGTCAGGGCGGCGAAGGCCACCAGCAGTTTTTTCATGAGCGGCTCCTTGTGGGAAGTCATCGGGCCGGCGCAACGGGCGCCGGCGCCAGGTCATTTACGGGAGAAGTGCACCACCAGCTTGTCGCCGACGGTTTGCAGGATCTGTACGAGCACTAGCAGCAGGACCACGGTGACCACCATCACGTCGGTCTGGAAGCGCTGGTAGCCGAAGCGGATGGCAAGGTCGCCGAGGCCGCCCGCGCCCACCACGCCGGCCATGGCGGTGTAGGACACCAGGGTGATGGCGGTGACGGTGATGGCGGCGAAGATGCCCGGCCGCGCTTCCGGCAGCAGGGCGTTCCAGATGATCTGGCCGGTGGTCGCACCCATCGCCTGGGTGGCTTCGAGGATGCCCCGGTCCACCTCGCGCAGCGCGGTTTCCACCAGGCGCGCGAAGAACGGCGTGGCACCCACCACCAGCGGCGGAATGGCCCCGGCGACGCCCAGGGAGGTGCCGGTGACGAACACGGTGAAGGGGATCATCACGATCAGCAGGATGATGAACGGCAGCGAGCGCAGCACGTTCACCACCAGCGACAGCAGGGCGTAAACGGCCTTCTGTTCGAACAACTGGCGCGGGCCGGTGAGGAAGAGCAGCACGCCGAGCGGCAGGCCCAGCAGCACCGTGAACAGCAGCGAGCCACCCAGCATCAGGAAGGTGTCGAGAGTGGCGAGCCAGATTTCGTACCAGTCGATATTGGCGAGCAGGGCGTCCATCAGCGCAGGATCTCCAGGTGCACGTCCGCCTCGCGGAAGCAGCCAAGCGCGGCGTCGATGTCGCCGCCAGTCAGGGCCAGGGTCAGTTGGCCGTAGGGGGTGTCCTTGATGCGGTCGATGCGTCCGGCGAGGATGCTGTAGTCCACCCCGGTCTGGCGCGCCACGGTGCCCAGCAGCGGGGCGTAGGTGGCTTCGCCACGGAAGGTCAGGCGCAGGATACGGCCGCTGACGTGGGCGAAGTCATCGTGCTGCTCGCCCTCGTCCACCTGCTCGTCTTCCAGCACGAAGCGCTGGGTAGTGGTGTGCTGCGGGTGCAAGAAGACATCCGCCACCGCGCCCTGCTCGACGATGACCCCGCCGTCCATCACGGCCACCCGGTCGCAGACGCGGCGGATCACGTCCATTTCGTGGGTGATGAGGACGATGGTGAGGTTCAGCTCGCGGTTGATCTCGGCCAGCAGTTGCAAAACCTGCGCAGTGGTCTGCGGGTCGAGGGCGCTGGTGGCCTCGTCGCAGAGCAGGATCTTCGGCTGGGTGGCCAGGGCGCGGGCGATGCCGACGCGCTGCTTCTGGCCGCCGGAGAGTTGCGCCGGGTACTTGCGGGCGTGGTCGCTGAGGCCGACGCGGGCCAGCAGTTCGCTGACGCGGCGATCGATCTCGGCGCGGGACAGTTCGCCAGCCAGCTTCAGCGGCAGAGCGACGTTCTCGGCCACGGTCTTGGACGCCAGCAGGTTGAAGTGCTGGAAGATCATCCCGACGCGCTGACGGAAGCGGCGCAGGTCTTCGCTGTCGAAGGCCGTGACGTCTTCGCCGTCGATGACGATGCGACCGCCGGTGGGCTCTTCGAGGCGGTTGATCAGGCGCAGCAGCGTGCTTTTGCCGGCGCCGGAGTGGCCGATCAGGCCGAACACTTCACCGCGCTGGATGGCGAGGTCGGTCGGCTGCAGGGCCGGGATTTCGCGGCCTTCGACGCGGTACGCCTTGTGGACGTTATGGAATTCGATCACTGCGGAAACCTTGTGGGCTCGTCGTTAGCCGGATCGGCTAAAAACCGGCAAGTTTACCTGTTGCCGTATAGGCGCAGAAAATCTTTCTGGACCTATGGCTATAGCATCAGGGAATAAGCGACAGACGGACTGCTGCCAGTCTAGACGCCGCCCGAGCGTTGCGTTCAGTGCACCAGTTGCGGTGCCTGGCTGTCTCCACGGGCCGTGTCGAGTGCGTCGTTCAACCCGGTGGTCAGGGCCGGGGCCCGGGGCATCAGGCTGCGAGCGTGGCTCAGGGCCTTGGTGGCGTGGTCCAGGTCGCCTTGCTGCAGGGCGGCCTGGCCGCGCTTCAGCCAGGTATCGGCCAGCTGGCGCTGGTATTGCTCCAGTCGGCGATCGCCGATGGCACGCTCTTCCAGGCTCTTGAGATGGCCCTCGGCCTCGTTGAGCTTGCCTTCGGCGAGTTCCCGGTCGAGTTGATGGAAGCCGCCGGCCAACTCGTCCGTTGGCACTTTGGCCGCTTGCTGGGCGGTCTGGCAGGCGGCCAGCAGCAGGGAAAAGGCGACAACAGGCAGGCAACGAGTGGCGAACAACTTCATTCCGTTGGGTCTCTGATTGCTCAAAAAACGCGCGAGTCTACACGGGCGGGGCCGTCAGGACAAAAAAGCAGGGCAAATCGGACGCCGAGATGGCAGTTCCGGAGGCATCCCGAGGGCGGCCGGCGTCCCGGCCGCACCCCGTCAGGTGCGCCGTGGCAGGGCAAAGCTGAAGAGGAACAGGCTGGCGGCGGAGACCACGATGGACGGGCCCGCCGGGGTGTCCTTGTACCAGGACAGCGCCAGGCCGGCGCAAACCGCCACCAGCCCCAGCAGGCTGGCGCCCAGGGCCATCTGCTCCGGGCTGCGGGCATGGCGCTGGGCGGCGGCCGCCGGGATGATCAGCAGGGATGTGATCAGCAGCACGCCGACAATCTTCATGGCCACGGCAATCACCACGGCGATCAGCAGCATCAGGGCGAGGCGGATGGCCGCCACCGGCAGGCCCTCGACCCGCGCCAATTCCTCGTGGACGGTGATCGCCAGCAACGGCCGCCACATGGGGATCAGCACCAGCAGCACCAGGGCGCTGCCGCCGAGGATCCAGGCCAGGTCGGTGCGGCTCACGGCCAGCAGGTCACCGAACAGGTAGCCCATCAGGTCGATGCGCACCTCGCTCATGAAGCTCAGCACCACCAGGCCGAGGGACAGGGTGCTGTGGGCGAGGATGCCCAGCAGGGTGTCGGAGGCCAGCGGCTGGCGCTGTTGCAGGGTCACCAGCAGCACGGCGAGCAGCACGCAGCCGACGGTCACCGCGAGGGTCGGGCTGACGTCCAGCATCAGGCCGAGGGCCACGCCGAGCAGCGCGGCGTGGGACAGCGTGTCGCCGAAATAGGCCATACGCCGCCAGACCACGAAGGAGCCGAGGGGGCCGGCCACCAGGGCCAGGGCGAGGCCGGCGAGCAGAGCGTTGAGCAGGAAATCAGCCATGGTTGCAGTCGGGGCCGTGCTTGTGGACGGGAGTGAAACGGGTACCGCTGGGGAAGGGGGTCTTCACCACTTCGCCATGCAGGTCGTGGGCATGGTCGTGGTGGTGGTGGTAGACGGCCAGGCTCCTGGCGTCCTGGCCGAACAGCTCGACGAAGGCCGGATCGCCGCTGACCTGTTCCGGGTGACCGGAGCAGCACACATGGCGGTTCAGGCAGACCACCTGGTCGGTGGCGCTCATCACCAGGTGGAGATCGTGGGAAACCATCAGCACACCGCAACCGTGGCGGTCACGCAGGCGGCTGATCAGGCGGTAGAGCTCGGCCTGGCCTGCGACGTCGACGCCCTGCACCGGTTCGTCCAGCACCAGCAGTTCGGGCTCGCGCAGCAGGGCGCGGGCCAGCAGCACCCGCTGCAGCTCGCCGCCCGAGATGTTCTGCAGCGGGCTGTCGATCACCTGGGCGGCGCCCACTTCGTCCAGCGCGGCGAGTGCGGCCTTGCGATCGACGCCGGGCACCAGGCGCAGGAAACGCAGCACGGTGAGCGGCAAGGTGACGTCCACCTGGAGCTTCTGTGGCATGTAGCCGATGTGCAGGCGCGGCTTGCGCCATACCTCGCCGCTGTCGGGCTTGAGCAGGCCGAGTACGGTGCGCACCAGGGTGGTCTTGCCGGCGCCGTTGGGGCCGATCAGGGTGACGATCTCCCCGGCCTTCACTTCCAGGCGCACATCCTGCAGCACCGGCTGGCCGGCGAAGTCGACGCCGACCTTTTCGAGGCGGATCAGCGCATCGCTCATGCCGCCACCTGGCAACTGGCGCAGAGGCCGACGATTTCCACGGTCTGGCCTTCGACGACGAAACCCACGGACTTCGCGCTCTCGACTATGGCCTGGCTGATGCTCGCCTGCTCCAGCTCGATGGCGGTCTGGCAGTTGCGGCAAATGAGGAACTGACCCTGGTGCGCTTCACCCGGATGGTTGCAGCCGACGAAGGCGTTGAGCGAGGCGATGCGGTGCACCAGGCCGTTCTCCAGGAGGAAATCCAGGGCACGATAAACGGTGGGTGGCGCGGCCCGGCGGCCGTCTTCCTCGGTCAGCACGCCAAGGATGTCGTAGGCGCCGAGCGGCTTGTGGCTCTGCCAGACCAGTTCCAGCACGCGCTTGCGCAGGGCGGTCAGGCGCAGGCCCTGGCGGCTGCAGATGGCATCGGCCTCGGCGAGGGCGTTGGACACGCAGTGGGAATGGTCGTGGGGGCGACAGGCCAGGGGGGCTTTTGCACTGATCGGCTTGAGCATGGCGGCGGCGACGTCTGGAGAAAGAGACGTTATTCTATAACTCTTTTCCCGCCGAGTGTGTGCCGTGTTCCGTCTATTCGTCTCCCTGTTCCTCAGTGCCTGCGCCCTGTCGGCCCAGGCCGACGTGCGCCTGCTGACCAGCATCAAGCCGCTGCAACTGATCGCCGCCGCCGTTCAGGACGGCGCCGGTCAGCCCGATGTACTGCTGCCCCCGGGCGCTTCACCCCACCAGTACGCCCTGCGCCCGTCGGATGTGCGCCGGGTGCGCGAGGCGGACCTGTTCTACTGGATCGGCCCCGGCCTGGAGGGCTTCCTGCCCCGCGTTTTGCAGGGACGCGACAAGCCCAGCGTGGCATTGCAGGACGAGCCCGGCCTGACGCTGCGCCACTTCGAGGCGCTGCACGACGAGCACGACGGCGAGCATGACGAACACGAGCACGATCATGACCATCGCCCTGGCTCCCTGGACGCCCACCTCTGGCTGCTGCCGGCCAATGCCCGGGTGATCGCTTCGCGCATGGCCGCCGACCTGGCCGCTGCCGATCCGGCCAACGCCGCCCGCTACCAGGCCAACCTGAAGGCCTTCGAGGGTCGTCTCGACTTGCTTGATGCCAAGCTCAAGGCGCGCATGGCCGGCGTTGCCGGCAAGCCCTTCTTCGTCTTCCACGAGGCCTTCGACTACTTCGAGGCGGCCTACGGCCTGCGCCACTCTGGCGTGTTCAGCGTCGCCAGCGAAGTGCAGCCCGGTGCCCGCCATGTCGCCGCCATGCGCGAACGGCTGCAGAAGGCCGGCCCCAGTTGCGTATTCAGCGAGCCGCCGGTGCGTCCGCGACTGGCCGACACCCTCACCAGCGGCCTGCAGGTACGCCTCGCCGAGTTGGACGCCCTGGGCACGAACGCGCCGGTGGCCGCCAATGGCTACGAGACCCTGTTGCAGAACCTGGGCGATGGCCTGGCGGGGTGCCTGGAAGCGCTTTGATTCGCGAGTGAATTCGCTCCCACTAGCGCAGGTGCAGGGCTTGGCGCGGACTGCTCCCCTCTCCTCTTCAGGGAGAGGGGTTGGGGGAGAGGGTTGCCTGCTAAGGTGAGAGAGGGGCCGCGGGCCGCCTTGATGTGGATCAGCGGCCGGTATTCGTGGTCAGACTAGTCTGGACTCTTCATCGACGGAGGGCGGCGGATGGCCAGGACGGGGACACCCAAGCAGGTCCAGGGCAGCCACGGCATCGCCTTGCAGGCGGCGTCGGAGGACATCTGGGACAGCAAGTACCGGCTCAAGCACAAGGACGGCACCCCCATCGACCTGACCCCGGACGCCACCTGGCAGCGCGTGGCCCGCGCCCTGTCCGAGGTGGAAGCCGATGCCGCGGCCCGCGAACACTGGTACGAACGCTTCCTCTGGGCCCTGCGCAACGGCGCGGTGCCCGCCGGGCGGATCATCTCCAATGCCGGCGCCCAGGACTTCAAGCCCGCTACCTCGACCATCAACTGCACGGTTTCCGGCACCATCCGCGATTCCATGGACGACATCCTCGGCAAGGTCCATGAAGCCGGGCTCACCCTCAAGGCCGGTTGCGGCATCGGCTACGAATTCAGCACCCTGCGCCCGCATGGCGCTTACGTCTCCGGGGCGGGGGCGCAAACCAGCGGGCCGCTGTCCTTCATGGATATCTACGACAAGATGTGCTTCACCGTAAGCTCCGCCGGCGGTCGCCGCGGCGCGCAGATGGGCACCTTCGACGTCTGCCACCCGGACGTGCGCGAGTTCATTCGCGCCAAGCGCGAGGATGGCCGCCTGCGCCAGTTCAACCTCAGCCTGCTGGTCAGCGACGCCTTCATGCATGCGGTGGAGAACGACACCGAATGGCCGTTGCTCTACCCGGTGCACCCCAAGGAGCGGGACGAGCTGGACTTCCATGACTCGACCCAGGTGATCTGGCGCGATTGGCCGCTGCACGACGGCTACTTCACCCGCGAGGATGGCCTGGTGGCCTGCAAGGTCTACGGGCGCGTCCAGGCCCGGCACCTGTGGGACATGATCATGGTCTCCACCTACGACTTCGCCGAACCCGGCTTCATCCTCATCGACCGGGTCAACGAGCTGAACAACAACTGGTGGTGCGAGGCGATCCGCGCGACCAATCCCTGCGGCGAGCAGCCCCTGCCGCCCTATGGTTCCTGCCTGCTCGGCTCGATCAACCTCACCGCCTTCGTCGAGGAACCCTTCAGCGAGGACGCGCATTTCGACTGGGAGCGCTTCCGCTCCGTGGTGCGGGTATTCACCCGGATGCTCGACAACGTCGTGGAGATCAACGGCCTGCCGCTGGCGCAGCAGCGCGAGGAAATCCTCGGCAAACGCCGCCACGGCATGGGCTTCCTCGGCCTGGGGTCGGCCCTGGCACTGCTGCGGCTGCGCTATGGCAGTCCCGAGGCCTGCGTGTTCACCGAAGAGGTGGCGCGGGAAATGGCCCTGGCTGGCTGGCAGGTCGCGCTGGAACTGGCCAGGGAGAAAGGTCCCGCGCCCATCCTGCTGCCGGATTACGAGGTGACCGCCGCGATGCTGCGCAAGCGCCCGGAGATGGTGGACGACGGCTACAAGGTCGGCGACCGGGTGCCCGGGCGCATCCTCCACGCCCGCTATTCCCGCTACATGCAGCGGATCGCCGAACACGCTCCGGAACTGGTGGCCGAACTGGCCGAGGTGGGCGCGCGCTTCACCCACCACAGCTCCATCGCCCCCACTGGCACCATCAGCCTGAGCCTGGCCAACAACGCCTCCAATGGCATCGAGCCGAGCTACGCCCACCAGTATTCGCGCAACCTGATCCGCCCCGGGCGCAAGACCAAGGAAAAGATCGACGTGTGCAGTTACGAGCTGCTGGCCTATCGCGCCCTGGTCAACAGCCGGGCACGGCCGGATGCCGAACACCCGGCCCAGCGATTGCCGGACTACTTCGTCAGCGCCGACGACATCAGCCCCGCCGAACATGTGGACATGCAGGCGGCGGCGCAGAAGTGGATCGACTCGTCCATCTCCAAGACCGCCAATGTCCCCACCGATTTCCCCTTCGAGGATTTCAAGGACATCTACCTGCGCGCCTGGCACCAGGGCCTCAAGGGCTGCACCACCTTCCGCTTCAACCCGGCGGCCTTCCAGGGTGTGCTGGTGAAGGATGCGGACCTGGCCAGGACGGTCTACCGGTTCGAGCTGGAGGACGGCACCCTGGTGGAGCTGCGCGGCAACGAAGAGGTGGAATACGACGGTGAAGTGCATACCGCCGCCAACCTGTTCGAGGCGCTGAAGGAAGGCTATTACGGCAAGTACTGAACGAGCGGAGGCCGTCATGACCCTGAGGATCGAGAAGAAGATCAAGGGCTTCAGCCTGGTGGACCTGGACCAGGAGAAGGCCCGCAAGGCCGCCGAGGAAGCGGCCGCCGTGGTGCAGATGGACGAGACCCTGCAGCGTCCGGAAACCCTGGTCGGCGCTACCTACAAGATCAAGTCGCCACTGTTCGAGCACGCGCTCTACGTGACCATCAACGACATCGTGCTGAACCCCGGCACCGCCTTCGAGCAGCGCCGGCCCTTCGAGATCTTCATCAACTCCAAGGGCATGGAGCACTTCCAGTGGATTGTCGCCCTCACCCGCATCATGTCGGCGGTATTCCGCAAGGGCGGCGACTGCACCTTCCTGGTCGAAGAGCTGAAGGCGGTGTTCGACCCTCGCGGCGGTTACCTCAAGCGTGGCGGGGTGTACATGCCGTCACTGGTGGCCGAGATCGGCGCCGTGCTGGAACGCCACCTGGTGGCCATCGGCCTGATGGAAGGCCAGAAGCTGGACGAGGAGCACAAGCTCTACCTGGCCGAGAAACGCGCCGCCTACGAAGCCAGTCTCGGCACCTCCACCGCCGAGCCCGGCGAAGGCTTCCCGGCCGGCGCCCAGCTCTGCGGCAAGTGCAATACCCAGGCGGTGGTGCAGATGGATGGCTGCGCGACGTGCCTCAACTGCGGGCATTCGAAATGTGGGTGAGCCCGCATGCAACGCATGCGTTGCAAAGGGCGAACGACCGGCCATGGATGGCCGGGCCGGGGTTGAACTTGAGCAGATAAGTCACGACAGGGATGTCTGCTGTGGGTTCGATCTTTACACCGATCGAGCATGCGTTGCCCCGGCGAACGACCGGCCATGGATGGCCGGGCCGGGGACCTTGTAGGGGCGAATTCATTTGCCAAGCAGGCCGAAGGTCTGCCCCTGGAGGTTCATGGGGCAGCTGCGCTGCCCTTGGCGAATGAATTCGCCCCTACAGGTTAGTGCCCCTGGCGAAGCCTCAGAGCGCAAACGGCAACGGCAGATCGACCTGCTGCCGCTGCGCCAACCTCACCTGGAACACATTGGGGTCGTGGATCAGCACATCCTGCCCGGCGAAGGCATTGGCGGCGATCAGCCGTGACAGCCAGAAACGCACGCACGCGATGCGCAGCGCGGTGGGCCAGAGTTCGGCCTCGGCGGCGGTGAAAGGGCGCAGTGCGCAATAGGCCCCGAGCAGGGCGCGGGCGAGCTGGGGGTCGAGGCGACCGTCGGCGTCCGAGCACCAGTCGTTCAGGCAGATGGCCAGGTCGTAGAGCATCGGTCCCGAGCAGGCGTTGTAGAAGTCGATCACCCCGGACAGGTGGGTGCCGTCGAACAGCACGTTGTCCTTGAACAGGTCGGCGTGCAGGTTGGCCCGCGGCAGGGCAAGGAAGCGCGCCTTGAGCTCACCGATCTCCTTCAGTGCATCGCGTAGCAACGGCAGCGCGGCGTCGTTCAGTTGCAGGGCCAGGGACGGGCCTTCGTTGAGCATCCAGTCCAGGCCACGGTCGCTCTTGCGCTCCAGTACCCGGTTGCGGGTGGCCAGGTGCAGGCGCGCCAGCAGGCCGCCGACTTCGGCGCAGTGGTGGGCGTTGGGCTGGTGCACGTGCTTGCCCGGCAGGCGCGGCTGCAACAGCGCGGGTTTGCCCGCCAGCTCGCGCAGGGCTTCGCCGCCTTCGGTGCGCAAGGCGTAGGGCACCGGCAGGTCGGCATCGTGGAGCACGTCGAGCAGTTCGATGAAGAACGGCAGGTCGTGGCTGGGACCGCGCTCCACCAGGGTCAGCACATATTCACCCTGTTCCAGGCTGACGAAGAAGTTGCTGTTCTCGGAGCCTTCGGCAATACCCTGGAAATCCTTCAGCCGGCCAAGCCCGTAAGGGGCCAGGAAAACTTCCAGTTCCGGACGTTCGAGTGGGGTGAATACAGACATTGGACTACCTTGTTACGGGGTTTCTTGGCGCTACCAGCTGAAGATTTCCCAGGCCGGGATCAGCATGTCGGGATAATCCGAGCGAACGAAGTTGTTATCGCCGTCGGCACGGACGAGGAAGTATGGCTTGCCACCCTTGGGCGTCACCTTGATGGCGTAGAGGATGCCATTGACGCGGTATTCCTGGATGGTCTTGTCGCCTTCCTGGCGAATGGTGACGTCCGGTTCCGCGGACGGCTCGTCTGCGGCGAAAGTGGCGACCGGGGCGACTGCCAGCAGGCTGGCCAGCAAAAGGCGGTTCAGTGCGCGCATGGTAACCTTGTCCCTTCTTGTCAATGATCGGTCCATTCTACTTCGGGTCCGGTGAATAAAGGTTGATTTCACGCATGAGCCAAGCCCCCCTCGTCCTGGTGGACGGATCCTCCTATCTGTACCGAGCTTTCCACGCCCTGCCGCCGCTGACCACATCAGCCGGCCTGCCAACGGGCGCGGTCAAAGGCGTGCTGAACATGCTCAAGAGTCTGCGCCGGCAGTACCCGGACAGCCCCTTCGCGGTGGTTTTCGACGCCAAGGGCGGCACCTTCCGCGACGAGATGTTCGCCGAATACAAGGCGAACCGCCCCTCGATGCCGGACGAGCTGCGGGTGCAGGTGGAGCCGTTGCACGCCAGCGTGCGTGCCCTCGGCCTGCCGCTGCTGTGCGTGGAGGGCGTGGAAGCGGACGACGTGATCGGCACCCTGGCCCGGCAGAGTGCGGCGGGCGGCCGCCCGGTGGTGATCTCCACCGGCGACAAGGATATGGCGCAGTTGGTCGACGGGCACATTACGCTGGTGAACACCATGACCGGTAGCACGCTGGACGTGGATGGCGTGAAGGAGAAATTCGGTGTCGGTCCTGAACTCATCATCGACTACCTGGCGCTGATGGGGGACAAGGTGGACAACATTCCCGGCGTGCCCGGCGTCGGCGAGAAGACCGCCCTCGGCCTGCTCACTGGCGTGGGCGGCGGTCTCGATGTGCTCTATGCCAGCCTCGACAAGGTGCCGGAGTTGCCGATCCGCGGCGCCAAGGGCCTACCGGCCAAGCTCGAAGAGCACAAGGACATGGCCTACCTGTCCTACAAGCTGGCCACCATCAAGTGTGACGTTGAGCTGAACGTCGAGATCGATGCCCTGCACCCCGGCGAGCCGGACCGCGATGCCCTGGCCGAGCTGTACAAGACTCTGGAATTCAAGACCTGGCTGGACGACCTGCAGCGTCAGGCGAAGTCCGGCGGTGAGCAGCTGGCGCTGGAAGAGGCGCCGGCCGCGAAAGCGGAAGCGCGTTACGACGTCGTCCTCGAACAGGCCCAGTTCGACGCCTGGCTGAAGAAGCTGGAAGCCGCTCCACTGTTCGCCTTCGACACCGAGACCACCAGCCTCGACGCCCAGCAGGCGCAGGTGGTGGGCGTGTCCTTCGCGGTGGAAGCCGGCGAGGCGGCCTACGTGCCCCTGGCCCACAGCTACATGGGTGTGCCGCAGCAGCTGGACCGCGATGCGGTGCTCAAGGCCCTCAAGCCGCTGCTGGAAGACCCGAAAAAGGCCAAGGTTGGCCAGCACGCCAAATACGATATGAACGTCCTGGCCAATGCCTCGACGCCCATTGCCGTGCAGGGCATCGCCTTCGATACCATGCTCGAGTCCTATGTGCTCGATGCCACGGCTACTCGCCACGACATGGACAGCCTGGCCCTCAAGTACCTGGGTCATAGCACCATCCGTTTCGAGGACATCGCCGGGAAAGGCGCCAAGCAGCTGACCTTCGACCAGATCGCCCTCGAACAGGCCGGCCCCTACGCGGCCGAGGATGCCGACGTCACCCTGCGCCTGCACCAGACGCTGTGGCAGAAGCTCGAAGCCATCCCCTCCCTGGCCAGGGTCCTGAAGGACATCGAGATGCCCCTGGTGCCGGTGCTGGCGCGCATCGAACGCAACGGCGCCTTCGTCGACGGCAAGCTGCTGGGCCAGCAGAGCCTGGAGCTGGGCGAGAAAATGGTGGAGCTGGAGCGCCAGGCCTATGACCTGGCCGGGCAGGAGTTCAACCTCGGCTCGCCCAAGCAGCTCGGCGCCATCCTCTATGAAAAGCTCGGCCTGCCGGTGTTGGCCAAGACCGCCACGGGGCAGCCCTCCACCGCGGAGAGCGTGCTCGCCGACCTGGCCGAGCAGGACTACGAACTGCCCAAGGTGATCATGCAGTACCGCTCCCTGAGCAAGCTCAAGAGCACTTACACCGACAAGCTGCCGGAGCAGATCAACCCGCGCACCGGGCGTATCCACACCTCCTATCACCAGGCGGTGGCGGCCACCGGGCGGCTGTCGTCCACCGACCCGAACCTGCAGAACATTCCGATCCGCACCGCCGAGGGCCGGCGCATCCGCCAGGCCTTCGTCGCGCCCAAGGGCTACAAGCTGCTGGCGGCGGACTACTCGCAGATCGAGCTGCGCATCATGGCCCACCTGGCCAAGGATGAAGGCTTGCTGGATGCCTTCCGCCACGACCGCGACGTGCACCGCGCCACCGCCGCCGAGGTTTTCGGTGTGCCTCTGGAGGAAGTCAGTGCCAACCAGCGCCGCAGCGCCAAGGCGATCAACTTCGGCCTGATCTACGGCATGAGCGCCTTCGGCCTGGCCAAGCAGATCGGCGTCGAGCGCAAGGAGGCCCAGGCCTACATCGACCGTTACTTCGCCCGTTACCCCGGCGTGCTGGCCTACATGGAGTCCACCCGTGCCAAGGCCGCCGAGCAGGGCTACGTCGAAACCCTGTTCGGGCGCCGCCTGTACTTGCCGGAAATCCATTCGAAGAACCAGGCCATGCGCAAGGGCGCCGAGCGCACCGCGATCAACGCGCCGATGCAGGGCACCGCGGCGGACATCATGAAGCGCGCCATGGTGGCGGTGGACGACTGGCTGCAGGAGAGCGGCCTGGATGCCCGCGTGATCCTCCAGGTGCACGACGAACTGGTGCTGGAGGTGCGCGAGGACCTGGTGGAACAGGTGTCCGAGCAGATTCGCCCACGCATGAGCGGCGCCGCCGAGCTGGATGTGCCGTTGGTGGTGGAAGTGGGCGTGGGCAACAACTGGGACGAGGCGCACTGAGTGCGTCCTCGGGCTGGGCATCTGTATCAGGGGTGATACAGATGCTTAGTTCCTGATCGAATAAACAGAATTTTCTAATAGCTAACTGTTTTGGATGTCAGTCTGAACTTTCTGCGAGGCGGTGGAGTCACACAACTGAATGGCTGGTGAAGCCTTTCGATGCTCCTTTTGCTGTGTTTAGTGTTGGCAGATATCTGGACCCCGCCCTAGCGGTTCAGACTTAGACCCCGAACTTCCCCCTCCCCATACGAAGTCCGGGGTTTTTTTTGCCCGGAATTCAGGCTTCGGCCTCGTCTTCTTCCTGCTCCAGTTGCAGCCAGTGCGCCAGCACGGCATGGGCTTCCTCGATGCCCTGGCGCTTGGGTGCCGAGAACAGCTGGATGCTCACGCCCTCGCCCCAACCCTTGCGAATCTCCTGGCGCACCTTGAGCAGGGCGTTCTTCGCCGCGCCGAAGGCCAGCTTGTCAGCCTTGGTCAGCAGGATGTGCAGGGGCATGTTGCCGGCGCTGGACCAGTCCAGCATCAGGCGGTCGAAATCGGTCAGCGGATGGCGGATGTCCATCAGCAGCACCAGGCCCGCGAGGCTCTCGCGGCTGCTGAGGTAGGCCTCCAGGTGGTGCTGCCAGTGCTGCTTGAGGGGGATCGGCACCTTGGCGTAGCCGTAGCCCGGCAGGTCCACCAGGCGGCGTTCTTCGTCCAGGGAGAAGAAGTTCAGCAGCTGGGTGCGTCCCGGGGTCTTGGAGGTGCGCGCCAGGTTGGCGTGGGTCAGGGTGTTCAGCGCGCTCGACTTGCCGGCGTTGGAACGCCCGGCGAATGCCACTTCCAGGCCGGTATCCGGCGGGCACTGGTCGACCTTGGCGGCACTGATGAGGAAGCGGGCCTGTTGGCACAGACCGAGGATGGGGTTCTTCAATGACATGGGGAATCCAGACGGGGGTGCGACGCGGTGTCGCAGAGGGCGGTTTCGTTTCCGTTTATGCATTGCCAGTATATAATGCCGCAGATTTAGTGTGCGCTTTATCCCCGAGGGTTCTAAGTGTCCACGGCAAAGACCGACGCACAGCAGAACGCGCGGCGATGCCCTCCCGATGAGGTGATCATGAAAAAAATACTGCTCGTCGCGTGCCTTGCTGCGATGCCCTTCGTCGTGCAGGCTGCCCAGGATCCGGAAGCGATCTTCAACCGGGCTTGCGGTGCCTGTCACAATGGCCAGCTGCCGATGGCGCCGAAGAAAGGCGACAAGGCTGCCTGGGAACCGCGCCTGGCCAAGGGCATGGACCATCTTGTGCAGAGCGTCACCAATGGTTTCAACGCCATGCCGCCGAAAGGCATGTGCATGGATTGCAGTGCCGAGGACTACAAGGCCGTCATCCAGTGGATGAGCCAATAAAGTAGCCCGGTGCATAACACCTTTACCCTTTAGCCGTAGTTGGATTAGCTGATGAACAAAGTAATCGTGAGTCTGCTGTTGACCCTGGGCATCACCGGCATGGCCCACGCCGCCGGCGACGCCAAGGCTGGCCAGGCCAAAGCCGCCGTGTGCGGTGCCTGCCACGGTCCGGATGGCAACAGTGCCGCCCCGAACTTCCCGAAACTGGCTGGCCAGGGCGAGCGCTACCTGCTCAAGCAGATGAAGGACATCAAGGCCGGTAACCGTACCGTGCTGGAAATGACCGGCCTGCTGACCAACATCAGCGACGAAGACCTGGCTGACATCGCCGCCTACTTCTCAAGCCAGAAAGGCAGCGTCGGCGCCGCCGATCCGAAGCTGGTGGCGCGTGGTGAAGCGCTGTTCCGCGGCGGCAAGCTGGATCAGGGCATGCCTGCCTGCACCGGCTGCCATTCCCCTGACGGTTCCGGCAACCCCGCTGCCGGTTTCCCGCACCTGGGCGGCCAGCATGCCCAGTACGTGACCAAGCAGCTCACCGATTTCCGTGAAGGCAACCGCACCAACGATGGCGACACTCAGGTCATGCGCTCCGTCGCTGCGAAGCTGAGCAACAAGGACATCGAAGCGGTTTCCAGCTACATCCAGGGCCTGCACTGAGGTCCGTTGTCCGGAAGCTGAACAAGGGTGGCCCAGGCCACCCTTTTTCGTTCCCAGGCCCGCTACAATGGCCGGAACCCGCCGCCTCGCCACAGGTCGAATCATGGCCGTCGCGGCGCCATTACCCGTCAAGGAGTGAAGCATGCGTAACCTGATCCTTTCCGCCGTTCTTGCCGGCGCCAGCCTGCTGGGCATGGGCGCCGTCCAGGCTGACGACATCGAGGCTGGCAAGCAGTACGTCGAGCTGAGCAGCCCGGTTCCGGTGTCCGTACCCGGCAAGATCGAGGTGGTGGAGCTGTTCTGGTACGGCTGCCCGCACTGCTACCAGTTCGAGCCGACCCTCAATCCCTGGACCGAGAAGCTGCCTGAAGACGTGAACTTCGTGCGCATTCCCGCCATGTTCGGCGGCCTGTGGAACGTTCACGGCCAGCTGTTCATCACCCTGGAAAGCATGAAGGTCGAGCACCAGGTGCACAAAGCCGTGTTCGACGCCATCCACAAGGACGGCAAGAAGCTCGCTACCCCCGAGGAAATGGCCGAGTTCCTCGCCACCCAGGGCGTCGACAAGGATGCCTTCCTCAAGGCCTACAACTCCTTCGCTGTGAAAGGCCAGATGGAAAAGGCCAAGAAACTGGCAATGGCCTACCAGATCACCGGCGTACCGACCCTGGTGGTCAACGGCAAGTACCGCTTCGACATCAGCTCCTCGGGTGGCCCGGAGCAGACCCTCAAGGTGGCCGAGCACCTGATCGAGAAGGAGCGCGCCGCGAAATAAGCGGCGCATTCGCCCGATGCTGAGACGCTGGGTGAGTGAACGGGCGGCCAGCTCGTGCGCTGCACGGGTGAACCCCAATAGCGACAAGGGCGGGCTGCCCGCCGATGGTCGCCTGCGTCTGCTCAGCTTCAATATCCAGGTCGGCATCAGCACCGAGCGCTACCACCACTACCTGACCCGTGGCTGGCAGCACCTGCTGCCGCACACGGGCCGCGCCGGAAACCTCCAGCGCATTGGCGACCTGCTCGGCGACTACGACCTGGTCGCCCTGCAGGAGGCCGACGGCGGCAGCATCCGCTCCGGTTACATCAACCAGGTCGAACACCTCGCCCAACTCGGCGACTTTCCCTACTGGTACCAGCAGCTCAACCGCAATCTAGGGCGCCTCGCCCAGCACAGCAACGGCCTGCTCAGCCGCCTGCAGCCCAGCCTGCTGGAAGACCACCCGCTGCCCGGCCCGCCCGGACGTGGCGCGATTCTCATGCGCTTCGGCAAGGGGCGCGACGCGCTGGCCGTGGTGATGATGCACCTCTCCCTTGGCGCCCGTACCCGTACCCGCCAGTTGGCCTACATCCGCGAGCTGGTCGGTAGCTACGGCCACGTGGTGCTGATGGGGGACATGAACACCCATGCCAATGACCTGCTGGAGCGCTCGCCCCTGCGCGACCTCGGCCTGCTGGCGCCCCAGGTGGAAGCCACCTTTCCCAGCTGGCGGCCGCAGCGCTGCCTTGATCACATCCTGCTCAGCCCCAGCCTGACACTGGAGCGGGTGGCCGTACTCAGCCAGCCCATTTCCGATCACCTGCCGGTGGCGGTGGATATCCGCTTGCCCGATGCACTGCGAGCCAACCTTCCGGCCATCAGTGAAGCCCAGCGCGGAATCCCTGCATGAGCGAAGACGCCCAGCGCTGGAAGGCCAAGTACCTGGAAAGCCTCGAGCAGCAGGAGAAGCTGGAAAAGCGCTGGGACGCCCGCCTCGACCTGTTGCGCCGAGGCCTGGTGCGCAGCTCGCTGGCGGCCGAGGGGTCTGACAAGGCGGTCGACCAGTGCATGCAGGAGCTGCGCGAGATCATTCGCGGCGAGCAGATCGACGCTGGCCTCTCGGCGCTGATCCCGCGCCTGGAGAAGGCCGTACTGGACTCCGAACATCGCCGCCAGCAGCGCGTAGAGCAAAACGTCAGCGCGCTCGCCGGGATTGCCGGTCGCCTGCTCGATCTCGATGTGCCGCGAGACGTGCGCAAGAGCCTCAGGCAGTTCGTCAAACGCATCGACGAGCGTGCGCGCCAGTCCCGGGAGCTGCCGGCGCTGCTGGCCGAACTCGGTGTGCTCCAGGGCCAGGCCTTGCAGTCCCTGGCCAACGACGAAACGGCGGTCGCCAAGCCTGGGTTGCTGCAGCGCCTGTTCGGTGGTGGCCATGACGGGGCGCCTGCCGACGCGCCACCCATGTCACCCATCGCGCCTACCGTGGCCATGCCGGAGCCGCAGGCCCAGCCCGGGGTGGTTCCACCCGCGCCCGCCTTGCACGAAACGCCCCTTTCCGAGCCCGCTGGGCCCGGCCCTGCGCGGACTCGTACCTTCTCCGGCAGTCTCCTCGACAGCCTGCCCCTGGCGGCTTCCCTGATCATCGGCGAAGGCGACCCCGCCTATGCCCTGCCCGCCTCGCCCGAGCCCGGCTATAGCGCCATCGCGCCCCATGTCGCCGACAGCCTGCGTTCGCTGATCGACGAGCTGGATCTGCCCGAGTACCACCAGTCCCAGGCCGACTCGCTGCGCCGGCGCTTGCAAGGCGGACTCAACTGGTACGAACTGGTGCCGGTGCTGGATGACCTGGGTGTGCTGGTGCTGGCGGTGACCGATAACGGCCAGCGCCAGTTCGCCGTCTACCTCAAGGCACTCAATCAGCGGCTGGCACTCTTCATCGAACACCTCGGTGCGGCCCAGGCTGGCCATGCCGAGTCGCGGGACAGTGCCCGGGCCCTGGACGATCAGTTGCGTGAGCAGGTCAGCGGCCTGCAAGCCAGTGTGCAGGACGCCACCGACCTCGACGACTTGAGGCGGGGTCTCGAGCAGCGCCTGGACGGCCTGCTCGCCACCATGGAGCGTTACCAGCAGCAACGGTCTGTCCGTGAAAGGGAAGTCGGCGAGCGTCTGCAGGCGCTGATGACGCGAGTGGCGGCCATGGAAGAAGAGGCCAAGGGCTTCCAGGACAACCTCGAGGCCCAGCGCCAGAAAGCCCTGCAGGACCCCCTCACCGGCCTGCCAAACCGCGCCGCGTGGAACGAGAGGTTGGCGATCGAGCTGGCCCGGCAGCAACGCTACGGCGGCGAACTGCTCCTGGCGGTGATCGATATCGATCACTTCAAGCGGGTCAACGACAGCTTCGGCCACCTGGCCGGGGACAAGGTGCTGAAGATCATCGCCGGCGAACTCGGCAGGCGCCTGCGCAAGACCGATTTCATCGCCCGCTTCGGTGGCGAGGAGTTCGTCCTGTTGCTGCCTTCCACCGCCATCGAAGGTGGCCTGCAACTGTTGGAGAACCTGCGTGCGGGGATCGAAGCCTGCCCCTTTCACTTCAAGGGCGAGCGGGTTGGCATCACCCTCTCGGCCGGACTCACCGCCCTGTTCGCCGACGAGCCTGGCGATGCCGCCTTCCAGCGCGCCGACCAGGCCCTCTACCGGGCCAAGCACCATGGGCGTAACCGGGTCGAGCTGGCCGCATCGCAACGTTCAGTCGGGCGCAGCGAGCCCGATCCGCAGGGCGTGGCTCAATCAGGCTAGACCGACTCAGGCTGCACTCGAGATATAGGGCTTCCAGTTGTCCGGGATGTTTTCCAGGCGCGGGTAATCCAGCCCGGCGAACTGCAGCTCGTTGAGCATGAAGGGCGTGTGCCGCTGTTCCACCGGCAGGCCGCGCAGCTCCGGCAGCCAGAGGCTGACGTAGGCGGCGTCCGGATCGTATTGGCGGGCCTGGCGCAGGACGTTGAAGGCTCGCGCACGGCTTGGGTTGGAGGCGACGCCGGCCAGGTAGGCCCAGTTGCCCCAGTTGCTCCCCGGGTCGTAGTCCAGCAGGTGTTCCTCGAACCAGGCCGCGCCGTAGCGCCAGTCCTGCTGCAGATCGTTCACCAGATAGCTGGCCACCACCTGGCGGCCGCGGCTGGACATCCAGCCGGTCATCACCAGTTCGCGCATGTTGGCGTCCACCAGTGGCATGCCGGTGCGTCCGTTGCACCAGTGCAGGTAGCGCTCGTCGAGATTGCGCGGGGCCCGCGAAGTGGCCTTGAGGCCATCCGCGCGGAACAGGGCGCTGCCATAGCGCAGCAGGGTCCAGCGGAAGAATTCGCGCCAGAGCAGCTCGACCCACAGCTGCTGGGTGGAGTCGTCGCGGCCATGCTGACCGTCCAGTCGGTGCAGTTCGGCAGCGACCCGGCGTGGCGAAAGGCTGCCGTTGGCCAGCCAGGGTGAGAGCTTCGAGGAATACTCGCTGCCGATCATGCCATTGCGGGTTTCCTGGTACTGGCGCACGCCCTGGGTATCCCACAGGTAGTCACGCAGTCGGGCCAGCGCCGCCGGTTCGCCGCCGGCAAAGGGGAAGGCCGTGGTCGGCACGCCCAACGGCTCGCCCAGGCCCAGGCGGGACAGCGTCGGCAAGGCCTCCATCAGCGCGGCCGCACCGCTCGGCAATGGCGGAAGGGTGTGGGGCACGGGGCGCGGCTGGAATATGTGCAGGCGCTCGTCCACCAGCTCGCGGAACTGGTTGAACACCGATGGCAGGTCGTTCAGCGGCCGTGGCAGTTCATCTTCACGCAGCAGATTGTTGCCCTGGAGTTCGGTCAGCGGCACGTCCAGGGCCTGGCGGACGCGACGCAACTCGGCGCGCTCGTAGGGCGCCATTTCATCCAGGGTGAACACCTCGTCCAGGTCCAGGTGCTCCACCAGCGTGGGGATCACCAGTTCGGCATGACCCTGTACCACCATCAGCCGCGAGCCGTGCTGACGCAGGCCCGCGTCGAGAGCGGCCAGGCTTTCCAGGAGGAAGCGCGCGCGGTGTACGCCCAGCCGCCGGGGGCCGAGGGGCGACGGACGAAGCAGGGTCGGATCGAAGACATACAGCGGCAACACGCGATCGGCCTGCACCGCCGCCTGCAGAGCCGGGTGATCGTCGAGTCTGAGATCCTGCTTCAACCAGAGCAGCGCGCGGCGCATGGTGGTCTTCCTCGGCGGGAGGCTGTCCGTTTCCTACAACATTATCTGCAGCCCAATCAGTTCACCTCGCCGTTCATCCCGGCCTGAAGGCCCCATGTCCGATTGCCATGCTGGCTGGCCCCGCGGAACCAGCCGCGTATAATCCGCGCCCCTTTCCGGTCCGAGGCCGTAGGAAGAATCTGCAACAGGTTCGCTGCCCTCCTCCGCGCCTGTGCGCAGACGCCAAGGCCGCCGGCCATTACACTTCTGCCCATTGGTTGAGGGGAGCACCTCATGGAAATCCTAGGCATTGCCGTTCTGATCTTTCTGGTCACCGACCCCTTCGGCAACATCGCCATCTTCATCGCCGCGCTCAAGGGCGTGTCGCCGGAGCGGCGCCTGCGGGTGGCGCTGCGTGAGCTGCTGTTCGCCTTGGCCCTGCTCCTGCTGTTCCTCACCTTCGGTGACAAGATCCTCAGCGGCCTGGGCCTGTCCCGCGAGTCCATCGCCATCGCCGGCGGCATCATCCTGTTCATCATCGCCCTGCGGCTGATCTTTCCCCGCCCGGAAGGCGTGCTTGGCGACCTGCCCGGCGGCGAACCCATGCTGGTGCCGCTCGCCACCCCGGCAGTAGCCGGCCCCTCGGCGCTGGCGGTGCTGATGACGCTTCGCAACACCCACCAGGGTGAGCTTTGGGAGCTCTATGTCGCGGTCGTGCTGGCCTGGGCCTGTACCGCGCTAATCCTGCTGCAGGCCGCCTTCCTGCAACGATTCCTCGGTGACCGTGGCCTGATGGCCGTGGAGCGCCTGACCGGCATGCTGCTGATCATGCTCAGCGTCGACATGCTGCTCGACAACCTGCAAAGCGTCCTCCACCTGAACCCATGAAGAACCTGCTCCTCGGCTTCGCCCTCATCTTCCTCGGCGGCTGTGCCGGCGGCCTGCTCATCGACGACAGCCACCGCTCGGTGAGCCAGAGCAGCCGCGTGCAGTACGTGGTGCTGCACTACACCTCCACCGATTCGGAGAGCTCCCTTCGCCTGCTGACCCGCGATGGCGTCAGCAGCCACTACCTGATCGCCGACGACCCGGCGAAGATCTATCGCCTGGTGGACGAGAACCGTCGCGCCTGGCACGCCGGCGAGAGCGAATGGAAGGGGCGTACCTGGCTGAACGCCAGCACCATAGGCATCGAACTGGTCAACGAGGGGTATAGCGATGGTCCCGGCGGTCGGGTCTACCAGCCCTACAGCGAGGCGCAGATCGACGCCTTGATCCTGCTGCTGAAGGACATCGTCCAGCGCCACAACCTGCCGCTCGGCAGCATCATCGGCCATAGCGACGTCGCCCCCCAGCGCAAGGTCGACCCGGGCCCCCTCTTCCCCTGGAAACGCCTCGCCGATGCCGGCCTGGTGCCCTGGCCCGATGCCCGCGCCGTGGCGCGCGAGCAAGCGCGCTTCGCCGTGGCCTTGCCCACTATCGGCTGGTTCCAGCAGCAACTGGCGCGCCAGGGCTACACCACGCCGCAGACCGGCGTGCTGGACAAGGCCACCCGCAACGTCATCGCCGCCTTCCAGATGAAATATCGCCAGCGCCTCTACGACGGCCAGCCCGATGCCGAGACCGCCGCCCTGCTGCTGGTGCTCAATGGGATGCGGCACTGACGCGCGAGCGATGAACCCGTCCGTTGCAGGGACTTCTTTTCTGTAGGGGCGAATTCATTCGCCAAGGGCAGCGCAGCTGCCCCCTGACGCTTTGCAGGGCAGACCTTCGGCCTGCTTGGCGAATGAATTCGCCCCTACAAGGAAGGGTCAGGCCCTTCTGTGATCACACCGGCAACGTCATATAGAACTGCGACCCCTGCCCCGGCCGGGAATAGAGGCCGATGCGCCCGCCATGGAGCTGCACGATCTCCTTGCACAGGGCCAGGCCAAGTCCGGCGCCGCCCTTGCGGTGGCCGATCTGGACGAAGGGCTCGAAGATCCTCGCCTGCTGGCTGTAGGGCACGCCGTCGCCCTCGTCGGTGACGCTCAACAGCAACCGCTCTCCGTGGCGCCGGGCCTGCAGGCGGATATGGCCGCCGTCCGGGCTGTGGCGGATGGCGTTGCCCACCAGGTTGTCCAGCACCCGCTCGATCTGCAGGCGGTCCAGCGCCACCCGTGGCAGGGGGGGCTGCAGCTCCAGCTCGATCGCGATGCCCCGCTCCGCGACCTGGGCGCCGTAGCGCTGGCGCAGCTGCGCCAGCAGATCCTCGATGTCGCAGGGCTCGCGCTCCAGCGCCTGCACGCCGCTCTGGTAGCGGGAGAAGTCCAGCAGGTCGTTGATCAGGCGCACCAGTCGCTGCATTTCCTCGTCCACGGTCCTCAGCAGGTCGCCCTCACGGCTCGCGGGGTCGAAATGCAGGCGTTCGTTGAGCAGGCCGAAGGCCATCTGCATGCCGGTGACCGGCGTGCGTAATTCGTGGGATGCGCGCAGCACGAACTCGTTGCGTACCCGCTCGAAGAGGCGGGCCTCGGTGACATCGCGCAAGACCATCACGCCGCCCAGCAGGCGGCCCTCATCCAGCACCACCGGCGTCAGCCACCAGCTCAACAGGCGTTGCTCGCCATCGGCGTCCACCACCAGGTCTTCGGGTTCGTCCTCCAGCGGCTCGCCGCGCAGGACCCGCTGCGCCAGCTCCTCCAGTTCCGGGTGGCCGAGGGCGCGCGTAAGCGATTGGCCGCTGGGTAATTCCTCCCAGGACAGTTGTCGCTGGGCCACCGGATTGACGTGTTGCACGCGGCCCTGGCGGTCGAGGATCAACAGGCCGTCGTCGATGCTGTCGAGCACTGCCTTGAGCCGCCGCTGCTCGGCCAGCAGTTTTTCGATGTTGGTTTCCTTGAGCAGGCGCAGGGCCTCTGTCATCAGGCCGAAGCGGCGGATCAGCGCGGTCATCTCGTTTATCGGCGAGAGCGGCAGGGTGACCTGGAAATCCCCGCGGCTCACCTGGTCGGCTGCCTTGGCCAGGGCGTCGATGGGCTCCCCGAAGCGCTGGGCGATACCCTGGGCGGTGACGAAACCGATCAGCAGCACCGCCACGCCGAGCAGCCCCAGCAGGCTGGCGATCAGCAGCGCGCGGTTGCGCGCCGCGCCGCTGGCCCCTCCCACCACGTTCAGGGAGTGACGCTGCAGTTCCACCATGCGGGTACTCAGGACGTCCATTGAGTGGCTGAAGTTGTCGTCGTCCAGAAGACCCATGCGCACGCTCGCGGGCTGGCGCACCGCATCGAGGAAGGTCTGGTAGGAGGCGGCGATTTTCTGGAATTGCTCACGGGTCTGGGTGTCCGCCGCCGAGTTCATGCCATCCTCCAGGGCGCTGAGGAATTGCTGCTGCGACGCCTGCAGCGCCGGCACGTCCAGTTCCTTGCCCATCAGGTTGACGATCTGGTCACCCAGGTGCTGGCGCAGGCGCAGGCTGATATCGATGGTGGCGAAGGAGCGGTCGATCAGATGCTCCTGGGAACCGGCCATCTGCATCACACCGACCAGTCCCAGTAGCACGCCTACCAGGGCGACGGTGATCAGTGCGGAGATGCTCAGGAACAGCCGTGTGCGCAATCGCATGGCCGCTGCACCGTTCAGAGCCCGTAGAGCTTGCGTTTGCGGTAGAGGGTGGAGGAGTCGATGCCGAGGGTCCGGGCCGCCTGGTCCAGGGTATCGCTACTGGCCAGCACCCCGGCGATGTGCGCCCGCTCGAGTTCTTCCAGGCTCAGCGGCCCGCCTACCCGCGGCGCGTTGGTGGTGGGTGCCGCGCCCAGCCCCAGGTGACTGACTTCGACCATCTCCTGGTTGCAGATGATGCTGGCGCGTTCGACCACATTGCGCAGTTCCCGCACGTTGCCCGGCCAGCGGTAGCCCAGCAGCGCCGCCGTCGCCTCTTCGCTGAAGGCGCGCGCGGGCCGCCCGTAATCGCCGACGAAAAGGGCCAGGAAGCGCTCGGCGAGGCCGAGGATGTCTTCGTGGCGTTCCCGCAGGGGCGGCAGGTTCAGGGCGATCACGTTGATGCGGTAGAGCAGGTCCTCGCGGAAGCGCCCCTCGCGGACCATCTCGTCCAGGTCCAGGTTGGTCGCGGCGAGGATGCGCACGTCGGCACGCCGCGTCACCGGGTCGCCCACCCGCTCGTACTCCTTGTCCTGGATGAAGCGCAGCAGCTTGGACTGCAGGCTCAGGGGGAAGTCGCCGATCTCGTCGAGGAACAGGGTGCCGCCGTCCGCCTGGCTGACCCGGCCCAGGGTGTTCTCGCTGGCGCCGGTGAAGGCACCGCGGTTGTGTCCGAACAGTTCGCTCTCCATCAGTTCGGCGGAAAGCGAGGGACAGTTGATGGTGACGAAGGGCTTCTTCGCCCGCTTGCTCCAGCCATGGATGGCCCGGGTCAGTTCGCCCTTGCCGGTGCCGGATTCGCCGAGGATGAGGATGTTGGCATCGGTGCCGGCAACCTGCCGGGCGGTTTCCAGTACGGCCATCATGGCCGGGCTGTGGGAATCCAGGCCGTCGCCGCCACGGCGCACTTCGCCCTCCAGGGCCTCCAGGCGGGCGGTGAGCTGGCGCACTTCCAGTTGTTTGGTCGCGGCCATGCGCAGCTGGTCCGGACTGCAGGGCTTGACCAGGTAATCAGCCGCGCCCGCCTGCATGGCATCCACTGCGGTATCCACCGCCGAATGCGCGGTGACGATCACCACCCGCATCCAGGGCGCCTGTACGCGCATCTGCGCGAGTACGTCGAGGCCGTTGTCCTCGCCCAGGCGCAGGTCGAGGAAGCAGAGGTCGAACACCTGCCGCTGCAGGATCGCGTCGGCCTGGGCCGCGCTGCCGGCCGTGGCAACGCTGTAACCCTCGTCCTCCAGGCAGTAGCGGAAGGTGCGCAGGATGGCGGCTTCGTCATCCACCAACAGGATTCTTCCCTGGTTCTCGGTTACCTGTTCCATGCTCTCACTCCATTTCCGAGTCATAGAAAGTTAGTCCAAGAAATATCGTGCAAGTTGCACGCGCTTTTCCTACATGCCTTGCAGCATGCAAGTGTAGGAAGTTCCCAGAAAAAGACTAACCGCGTGATATCCAAGGACATTTCAAGGATGAGAGGGCTGGCACAGGCCTTGCGATATTTCTCTTACCTGAAGTCGCAGCGGTCTTTACCTCTTGTGACCTTTGCGCACCCCAGGAGCACTCCGCCCGGAACAGGGACGTTCCCGGCCTTTTGCACGCGTGCAAATTGCCCGAGTGTTTGATCCAGGATCGTGCAAGTTGCCGCACGGCCAGCATGGAAAGCAGATCCAACCAATTGAATTCAAGAGGTTTTTCCTTCGGACCCGAGTGGCATGGACAGTGCACTCGAAGATCCAGGCCTGGCCGCTACGTGCCAGTGGAGGACTCGAGATGAAAGGTTTCCAACCGCACTTATCCAGATTGCTCACGATCCTGCTGATCGGCCTGCTCGTGCTGCTCGGGTTGTTCGTCGACCGGCAATTGCGTGAGCGGACCCAACCGAGGCCGCTCGATATCCCTGTAACCGAGCAGAGCAGCTCAGCCGCACCGGACCGCTCCGACGGCCCGCTGCACGAAGTGGGCCAGCGCACCAGGGCCGATTTCGCAATCCAGGCACGCTGGGTGTTCTGAACGGCGTGGAGGAGTAACGCCATGTGGAGCTCTACCCTGACCAACCTGCTGTGGGGCCTCGCCCGGCTGCGCGGCACCCTCGCAATGTTCGTCACACCCGCCGGCGCGGTGCCGATTGCCGTGTCGGTGGTACGGGCGCAGCCGGCACGTGAGCCGCTGACGTGAAAAAACCAGAAGCAGAAGAAGGAGAAAGGCCATGTTGAGCTGGGCACTTACATTCCTGGTCATCGCCATCGTTGCTGCCGTGCTGGGATTTGGCGGCATAGCCGGGGCCGCCACAGGCATCGCGAAGATACTGTTCATCATCTTCCTGGTGCTGTTCGTCGTGTCCTTCGTCATGGGGCGCCGAAACGGCTGAGAGGAAGGCTAGCGTTAACGGCACGGACAACTGAATTCGAGCCCCAAGGGGGTTCGAGCACTCGAAGGATCTGAGCCCGGAACCGGGCTGACAGACCAAGGGGCCGGGTTGCTCTGCGTCGTGAGGAGCGGCGCGACCTGGGGGCAAAAGGGGTGCCTCCGCGAATGCGGGCCGGGTCAGGCAAGCTGCTGCCGGGGGCTGGATTTCGTCCGGCTTCCGGCGGACAGCGGATACTGCTGCGCCTCACTCCCTCCAGCCGACCCGCTTCGCTACCTGTGCATCCTGGAATCTCGCCAGGGGGAGGTGTGCAGGATCGTCGCATTGCCATCTAGCAGCCGGACTCGTACCTGGCGATCGGTTGCCTGTTCGATGCTCTCGCTCCAGTTCCGAGTCATGGAACGTAGTCCAGGAAATTTCGTGCATTTCGCACGCGCTTTTTCCACCCGTCTTGCAGCATGCACGCATCGGTATTCCCAGCCTCAAGGCTAACTTCCTGATCTGGTGGCGGTTTCTTCCCTGGCAGGGGGCGGCACAGGTCTTGCTGAATTGCTCTTACCTGATTGCGAACGGGTCCATGCACTTCTTTATGCCCTCGCGCGACCAGGTGCGCTCCGCCCGGAACAAGGGGGTTCCGGCTTCTTTGACGATGTGCAATCTGCCTGAGGAATAGACGCCGAATCGAGCCAGATTCCGTGGGGTTGGATTGGGAGAGGTAATAGCCAATCGAACTAGCGGAGGCATGGTTGTTCGGGGTTTTTAATGGCATGGGCAGTGCTGTCGAAGGTTCAACGCCGGCCCGTCCGGCAACTCCAACCCGACTCCACCTGAGGGAGGACAAGAGAATGAATGCTTTCCTGTCGTACAAGTTCGAAGCACTCAAGATCCTGAAAGCGCGCCCCTACCACTTGGTGGGACTGATAGGCCTGCTGGGGCTGCTCGGTCTGCTCTCCGAGTGGCTACCGCAGGATGC
The DNA here is from genome assembly GCF_049334135.1 of Metapseudomonas cellulosilytica. Lineage (NCBI taxonomy): Bacteria > Pseudomonadati > Pseudomonadota > Gammaproteobacteria > Pseudomonadales > Pseudomonadaceae > Metapseudomonas > Metapseudomonas cellulosilytica. The sequence goes on from NZ_JBHZGN010000013.1 coordinate 142,554, forward strand.
GAGCCAGCCCGCCTGATTAGAGAGATACCGGCCGCATGACGCGCCGGGAGTCATGAACCCAGAAGCAGCCCAGGGCATCGCGGCCGTGTGGAGCATTGCCGCTGCCCTGGGCTGCTGCTTCACGCCATCCTGCTGACCATCTTCGCCACATGCGCGCCCTGGAACTTCGCCAGGGCCAGTTCCTTGTCGCTCGGTTGGCGCGAACCGTCTGCCCCGGCAACGGTGGCTGCGCCGTAGGGGGAGCCTCCGCGCAATTCGCTGATGTCGCTGAGTTCCGGTGCCGAGTACGGCAGGCCGGCAAGCAGCATCCCGTGGTGCGCCAGGGTGTGCCAGAACGACGTGATGGTGGTCTCCGAGCCGCCGCCGGTGCCGGTGGAGGTGAAGACGCTGCCGATCTTGCCGATCAGCGCCCCCTTCACCCAGAGTCCGCCGGTCTGGTCGAGGAAGTTGCGCATCTGCGCACTCATATTGCCGAAGCGGGTCGGCGTGCCGAACAAGATGGCGTCGTAGTCCGCGAGTTCCGGTGGCGTGGCAACGGGGGCGGCCTGGTCCAGCTTGGCGCCAGCCTGGCGGGCCACATCCGCGGGCATGGTTTCCGGTACGCGTTTCAGGGTCACTTCCACACCGGGAACGCTGCGTGCGCCCTCCGCCACTGATTCCGCCATGCGCTCGATATGACCGTACATCGAGTAATAGAGCACCAGGATCTTCTTCATCGCCGCTCTCCATTCATCCATAGATCGGGGCCCGATCGGGCCGGACCCAGTCAGCCTAGATGGCGTCCACCTACTTTGCCGCCGCGCTTTCGAGAAAATCACCCATGCCGAAAGCGCTATCGGAGAGGTGCCGGAACCATGGTTCCATCTGAATTGGGTTATGCCGATTCTGCATGGGGTAGGCGGTTACGGCATTAGACGATCATTAGCTCGCTATGAATCATGTCGCCCCTTTTGCGGTTCGCCCGGCCACCCCGGACGAAACCGCACTCCCGACTTCCACAAGAAATCAGAGGGTGACGACTATGACCAAGGCCAGACTGAGCCTCGCATGGCAGATTCTCATCGGGCTAGTGCTGGGTATCGCCATTGGCGCCCTGCTCAACCACTTCAGCGCCGAGAAGGCCTGGTGGATCGCCAACGTCCTGCAACCGGCCGGTGACATCTTCATCCGCCTGATCAAGATGATCGTCATCCCGATCGTCATTGCCTCGCTGGTCGTCGGCATCGCCGGCGTGGGCGACGCCAAGAAGCTCGGCCGCATCGGCCTGAAGACCATCCTCTACTTCGAGGTGGTGACCACGGTGGCGATCGTGGTCGGCCTGCTGCTGGCGAATTTCTTCCAGCCCGGCGCCGGCATCGACATGAGCACCTTGGGTACGGTGGATATCTCCAAGTACCAGCAGACCGCCCAGGAAGTGCAGCACGACCACGCGCTGATCTCGACCCTGCTGAACCTGATCCCGTCCAACATCTTCGCTGCCGTGGCCCGGGGCGAGATGCTGCCGATCATCTTCTTCTCGGTGATGTTCGGCCTCGGCTTGTCGAGCCTGCCGGCGGAAACCCGCGAGCCCGTGGTGAAGGTGTTCCAGGGCGTGTCGGAGACCATGTTCAAGGTCACCCACATGATCATGGCCTACGCCCCCATCGGCGTGTTCGCGCTGATCGCGGTGACCGTGGCCAACTTCGGCTTCGCCTCCCTGTTGCCGCTGGCCAAGCTGGTGGTGCTGGTCTATTTCGCCATCGCCTTCTTCGCCTTCATGGTGCTGGGCCTGGTGGCGCGCCTGTTCGGCTTCTCCATCACCAAGCTGATGCGCATCTTCAAGGACGAGTTGATCCTCGCCTACTCCACCGCCAGCTCCGAGACCGTGCTGCCGCGCATCATCGAAAAGATGGAAGCCTACGGCGCGCCGCGCGCCATCAGCAGCTTCGTGGTGCCCACCGGCTACTCCTTCAACCTCGATGGCTCGACCCTCTACCAGAGCATCGCCGCGATCTTCATCGCCCAGCTCTACGGCATCGACCTTTCCCTCAGCCAGCAGATCCTGCTGGTGCTGACCCTGATGGTCACCTCCAAGGGCATCGCTGGTGTGCCGGGCGTGTCCTTCGTCGTGCTGCTGGCCACCCTGGGCAGCGTCGGCATCCCCCTGGAGGGCCTGGCCTTCATCGCCGGTGTCGACCGCATCATGGATATGGCCCGCACCGCCCTCAACGTGATCGGCAATGCCCTGGCGGTGCTGGTGATCGCGAAGTGGGAAGGCATGTACGACGCCGAGAAGGGCCAGCGCTACCTGGCCTCCCTGCCCAGCTTGAGCAGCGCCGAGGCGCAGCCCACGGGCCGGGCGGTGATCGACTGAGCCCTTGATGTGATTGAAGAGAAGCCCCGACCTGGTCGGGGCTTTTTTTCTGGCCGTTTCGCGGGCAGGTGCTCCGGGGCCAGGCATGACTCCCCAAGGTGCGCACGGCGCACCCTACGCGAAGGTCCTGCCCGGTAGGGTGCGCCGTGCGCACCAGAGATTGGATTCGCCGCCACGGCTACCGCCCCGCTAGAATCCGCGTCACTGATTGTTGGGGGACTGCACATGCTCAATGGCCTGTGGCTGAGCTTTTTCCTGGTGGCGGCGGTGGCCGCACTGGTGCGCTGGATCGGGGGGGACCCAGGTGTCTGGGCGGCGATGGTGGAAAGCCTGTTCGCCATGGCCAAGCTTTCGGTCGACGTGATGGTCCTGCTGTTCGGCACCCTCACCCTCTGGCTCGGCTTCCTGCGCATCGCCGAGAAGGCCGGCCTGGTGGATATCCTCGCGCGCCTGCTCGGCCCGCTGTTCGCCCGCCTGATGCCGGAGGTGCCGCGTGGCCACCCGGCACTCGGCCTGGTCACCCTGAGCTTCACCGCCAACGGCCTGGGCCTGGACAACGCCGCCACGCCCATCGGCCTCAAGGCGATGAAGTCCCTGCAGGAGCTGAACCCCAGCAGCACCTCGGCGAGCAACGCCCAGGTGCTGTTCATGGTGATGAACGCCTCCTCCTTCGTGCTGCTGCCGGTGACCATCTTCATGTACCGCGCCCAGGCCGGTGCCAGCGACCCGGCCCTGGTGTTTCTGCCGATCCTGCTGGCCAACGCCATTTCCACCATGACGGCGCTGCTGTCGGTGGCCTTCATGCAGCGGATCAGGCTGACCGACCCGGTGCTGCTCGCCTGGTTCGGCGGCGGCGCGCTGTTGCTCGGCGGCTTCATGGCGGTGCTGGCCGGCCTTTCCGCGACCGCGCTGACGGCGCTGTCCTCGTTACTCGGCAATCTCACCCTGTTCGCCCTGATCCTCTGTTTCCTGGTGATGGGCGCGCTGAAGAAAGTGCCGGTCTACGAGAGTTTCGTGGAGGGTGCCAAGGAAGGCTTCGAGGTGGCGAAGAATCTCCTGCCCTATCTGGTCGCCATGCTCTGCGCGGTGGGTGTACTGCGGGCATCGGGCGCTTTGGACCAGTTGCTCGATGTCATCCGCTGGGCGGTCGAAGGCCTGGGGCTGGACAGCCGTTTCGTCGACGCGCTGCCCACCGGCCTGGTCAAGCCATTCTCCGGCAGCGCCGCGCGCGCCATGCTGCTCGAGACCATCCAGAGCCAGGGCGTCGACAGCTTCCCCGCACTGGTGGCCGCCACCATGCAGGGCAGCACCGAGACCACCTTCTACGTGCTGGCGGTCTACTTCGGCTCGGTGGGCCTCCAGCGTGCACGCCACGCCGTGGGCTGCGCCTTGCTGGCGGACCTGTCCGGGGTGTTGGCCTCGATCGTCGTCTGCTACTGGTTCTTCGGCTGATGCGCCGGGGTGGTGGAAATCCCTTGCGGGATTTCCACCCTACGTTGCTGACGCCCGCGCGGACCAAGGGTGCGTAAAGCACAAACCGAGAGCTCATGGTGCCCGTAGGAGGTGGCGGGCGGCGTTCCGCTGGAGCGGAGCGATACCCATCGGCGGCGGTTGATGGGTATCGCAAGCTCGCGGAACGCCGCCCGACCCATCCTACGAAAAGCCGTCCGCTGGGCTGGATGGGTAGGGGGCGTTCAGTGCGGCTTGGGCGGCAGTTCCGAGGGCGTTACCCGGAAGCGCAAGGTGCCGATCATCTGCCCCGCCTCGGTCAGTACCTGCACCTGCCAGCGGCCCACCGGGTCGCTGGGGAAGTTCTGCTTGTGGGTCCAGGCGCGGTACCCGGCTTCCCGTCCGCCGTGGATATCCAGGGCGATACGGTCCACTTCGCGGCCCTTGAAGCGCCAAACGTGGTAGATGCGCTCGTTCAGCCCGCGCGGCGCGTTGATCGCGGTGTAGGCATAAAGACCCTTGGTGCGCAGGTCGCCGGACGTCACCTCTTTCACGCCATCGCCCGGCGTGCGCCGGTGATTGTCCAGCTCCGGGGTCACCGCCACTTCGGTGAGCCAGAGGGTCGCCGGCGGCACCCAGACCCGCGTCACCCAGCCGAGCCCGCCCAGTGCCAGGGTCAGCCCCAACAGCCCCACGACCCGCCACCAGCGTTGTCCGGGGATGACGCCGAACAGGCTGACGAAGGACAGTGCCACGGCGGCGCCCAGGGCCCAGCGGTAGCTCTGTGCCGTGGTCAACTGGAGGATCAGTGGCAGCGCGGCCAGCAACACGGCAAAGAGCGTCAGCGTGTGATAGGCGAGGAACAGCCAGCGGCGCGGCGCCAGATGGCGGTTGTACACCGGGTCGGTGATCGAGCACAGCGCCGCTGTCCCTAGCAGGCCAGTGAACAGGGCCTGGCCGCTGTTCCAGCTGGTGGTGACGAAGAAGAAGGGCAGGACGAAGAACAGGCTTTCCTGATGGATCAGCTGGGTCAGGAAGCGCATCAGGGGCGGTGGCAGCTCGACACCGAAGAGCCGCTCCACGCTGCGCCGGAACAGGTTTTCCAGCATCAGCCAGAGCCAGCTCACCAGCAGCAGGATGGCGATCACCTTGGCGACCCGCTCGCCCCGCTCCACCAGGAAGAAGCTCGCCAGGCCGGAGCAGAAGCCGTAGAGGGCGATCAGCCGTGGATGACGCTGCAGCAGCTCGATCAGCTTGAGCACGTGGGGTTTGAAGGTGGTCAGCAACATCGGCGGCAACTGCGGCTTGCGGCGAAAACGCGCAGGATACTGCCGGCCACAGGCCCTGAGAAGGCGTGTCGGCGCTGTGGCGACGGCGCGTGGCTCAGCCCAGCAGCAGGCGCATCTTCTGCGGCGTGTCGGCTCGGCCGTTGGGCAGGGTGCAGGGCGGCAAGTCCTCCACCCAGCGGAAGGCGAAGCGCTCGTAGAGGCGGATGGCCGGTCCGTTGGACTTGAGCACTGCCAGTTCCACCCTGCCCATGCCCAGCCGGCGGAACTGGTCGAGCGCCGCTTCCATGAGCTGTCCACCCAGCCCCCGGCAGCGATGGGCTTTCTTCACCTGCATGCCGAGCAGGCCGAAATCCTCCCCCAAGGCATCTTCCATGCGGCAGAAACTGGCGGGAAAAACCTCGATGGAGCCCACCAGCTCGCCCTCCACTTCGGCGATGAACTGCGGCAGGTCCAGCGGCAGCGCCCGCAGCAGCAGTGCGCGCATCCGCTCGATGGGCGGCGCTTCGGCGCGCAGCAGGAACTCGCCCTCGGCGCTCACCTCGGCGAGCAGCCGATGTAGGGCCTCGATATCGCTGATGCGCAGCTTCCTGATGGGCATGGCAACCGCTTCCTGGGCCGATGTCGCCACTCTGGCGCAGGAGCGGCCGCGCTGCAAAGGGCGCGGTTCAGCGGTGGGAGCCGATTTCCGCTTCGAAGTAGCGCTGGGGCTCTGGCTGGTCGAGCTCCTCTGCTGCGACTTCCGGCGCGTCGGGGTTGTCCAGCACCGCATAGGCGATGGCGCAGAACAGCGAGTTGAGGCGTTTCATGTCGCTGATCAGGCCCAGGTGCAGGGCGCTGGTCTCGATGCTTTGCACCACCTGTTGGTGCAGGCGTGCGACGTGGGCGTGGGAGAGCCGCCGTTCGAGGATGCGGAAACGCTGTTTGGCCCGGCGCAGGCGCTTGGCGTTCTCCTGATCACCGTTGAGGAACACGGACATGGCCAGGCGCAGGTTTTCCACCAGTTGGTCGTGGAGGCTGACAATTTCCTCCAGCCCCTCATCGGAGAAGGCCAGCCCCTGGGCTTTGTTCTTGCTCTGCACGTCGTCGAGCATCCGCTCGATGATGTCGCCGGCCTGCTCCAGGTTGATGGTCAGCTCGATGATCTCGGCCCAGCGGCGGCTGTCGCGATCGCCCAGGTCCTCGTGGGGCATGCGCGCCAGGTAGAGCTTGATGGCGGTGTAGAGGGCGTCGATGTCGTCGTCCAGCCTGTGGATATCCTTGCCCAGCAGCGGGTCGCCGCCACGCAACAGGTGAAGCAGGTTGTGCAGCATCTGCTCGACGATATCGCCCATGCGCAAGGTCTCGCGCACCGCATTGGCCAACGCCAGGCTCGGCGTATCCAGGGCCGCCGGGTCCAGGTAGCGCGGCTTGACCACGTCATCGGGCTGCGTGCGGTCCGGCAGCAGCCAGTCGCAGAAACGCGCCATGGGTACCGTCAGCGGCAGGCAGAGGGCGCAGCGAACGCTGTTGTAGAGCAGGTGGAAAGCGATCACCAGTTCGGCATTGGAAATTGGCCAGGCGTCGATCCAGTTGGCCAGCGGCCCCACCAGGGGCAGGACGACAACACAGCCGGCCAGCTTGAACAGCAGGCTGCCGAGGGCCACGCGGCGCCCGGCGGCGTTCTGCAGGCTGCTGCTGATCAGGGCGAGGATGCCGCTGCCGAGATTGGCGCCGATCACCAGGCACAGCGCCACCTTGAGGGAAATCACCTTCGACACGGCCAGCGTGGCGGTGAGCAGCACGGCGGCCAGGCTGGAGTACGAAATCATCGCGAACAGGGCGCCGGTCAGGGCATCCAGCAGCACGTCGCCGGTCAAGGAGGAGAACAGCACTTTCACCCCCTTGGCGGAGGTGATGGGTTCGGCGGCGGCGATGATCAGCTGCAGCGCCAGGATGATCAGTCCGAGGCCGATGGCGACGCGGCCGAGCTGGCCGAGACGGGTCTGCTTGCGGGACAGGAAGAAGATCACGCCGAAGAAGATCAGCAGGGGCGACAGCCAGGAAAGGTCCAGGGTCAGCACCCGCGCCATCAGCGCCGTACCGACGTCGGCACCGAGCATGATGGCCAGCGCCGGGGCCAGCAGCATCAGTCCCTGGGCGACGAAGGAGCTGACCAGCAACGCCGTGGCGTTGCTGCTCTGTACCAGGGCGGTGACGCCGATGCCGGCGGCGAAGGCCAGGGGCCGACGGTGCACGCTGCGGCTGAGCAGGCGGCGCAGGTGGGCGCCGTACACGCGCAGAATGCCCGTGCGCACGATGTGCGTGCCCCAGATGAGCAAGGCGACGGCCGAAAGCAGATTGAGCAGCGTCAGCATGGTGGCCCTCCTGGCGATCTCGAAGGCCGCTGTGCCCATGCGTGGGGATACAGCGGCGCAATCAGGCAGGTTGTAAAAAAGTCGCCATCGTTAGACCGTCACGGACGGGCCCGGTCTCCGGCAATCGCCTGACTCGCTGGGTTCGTACTCCGTATTAAAGCCTGACATCGCCGATCCCGCCTGTTATTCATCAAGGGCTTGGCGAAGAAAATTGATGTGGTTTCCGGAGAGCCCGGCGCAACGAAAAACGGGGCCATCAGGCCCCGTTTCTCATTGCATCGGCTTACTGGCCAGGAATGTCCTTGCGCAGTTTCACCGGGTCTTCCTTGCGGCCGCGGGCGGTGCGGGCACGGATGTTGAGCGCTTCCACGGCCAGGGAGAAGGCCATGGCGAAGTAGACGTAGCCCTTCGGCACGTGGACTTCGAAGGATTCGGCGATCAGCACGGTACCCACCACCACCAGGAAGGACAGCGCCAGCATCTTCAGGCTCGGGTGGCGATCGATGAAGTCGCTGATGGTGCCGGCGGCCATCATCATCACCAGGACGGCGACGATGATCGCGGCGACCATCACCGGCACGTTGGAGACCATGCCGACAGCAGTGATCACCGAGTCCAGGGAGAACACGATGTCGATGATGGCGATCTGGATGATGGTGCCGATGAAGTTGCGCGCCGCACCGGAACCAGGTTGCTCGTCCGCTTCATCTTCGCCTTCCAGGCTTTGGTACATCTCGGTGCTGCTCTTCCACAGCAGGAACAGGCCGCCGAAGAAGAGGATCAGGTCACGGCCGGAGATGCCCTGGTCGAACACATGGAAGAGGTCGTTGGTGAGCCGCATGATCCAGGTGATGGAGAGCAGCAGCGCGATGCGGGTGACCATCGCCAGCGCCAGGCCGAAGAAGCGGGTGCGCGCCTGCATGTGGGGCGGCATGCGGCCCACGAGGATGGCGATCATGATGATGTTGTCGATGCCGAGGACGATCTCCAGGGCGGTCAGGGTGAAGAAGGCGACCCAGATTTCCGGGCTGGTCAGCCATTCCATGATGCGTTGGTCCTCACGAGGTTCTTGGTCTAGGGATGGGGCACAATCAAGCCGGAAAGAGCTTACGCAGTTTCCGGCTTGATCGAGGTGTCGTTCAGCGACTTCTGCGACTGTCAGTGCGACCCGAAGAGTGGGAACACACCCAGCAGCAAGGCGGCGAGGAGGATACACAGACAAATCATCACCGCCCACTTCAACGTGAAGCGCTGGTGGTCACCGAACTCCACCTTGGCCAGGCCCACCAGCAGGTAGGTGGAGGGTACCAGCGGACTCAGCAAATGCACCGGCTGGCCTACGATAGACGCCCGCGCCATCTCCACCGGGCTGATGCCGTAGTGGCCTGCGGCCTCGGCCAGAACCGGTAATACGCCGTAATAAAATGCGTCGTTGGACATGAAGAAGGTGAACGGCATGCTCACCACCGCGGTGATCACGGCCATGTACGGCCCCATGGACGGCGGGATGACCGCCAGCAGGCTCTTGGACATGGCCTCCACCATGCCGGTACCGGAGAGGATGCCGGTGAAGATGCCGGCGGCGAAGATCAGGCCGACCACCGCCAGCACGTTGCCGGCATGGGCGGCGACCCGCTCCTTCTGCTGCTGCAGGCAGGGGTAGTTGATGATCATCGCCAGGCTGAAGGCGATCATGAACAGCACCGGCAGCGGCAGCAGGCCGGCGATCAGGGTCACCATCAGGGCGGCGGTCAGGGCGCCGTTCACCCACAGCAGCTTGGGCCGGCGGGCTTCCGGGTACTGCGAAACGCTGATCTCGTCATGGTTGATCTGGTCGTCCGGCAGGTGCAGCACGCCGAGGCGCGCGCGCTCGCGCTTGCCATAGGCCCAGGCGAGGCCGAACAGGGCGATGGCGCCAGCGGCCATGGCCGGGATCATCGGCACGAAGATTTCCGACGGGTCCACGTGCAGCGCGCTGGCGGCGCGGGCGGTGGGGCCGCCCCAGGGGGTCATGTTCATGATGCCGCCGGCGAGGATGATCAGGCCGGCCATGATCAGAGGGCTCATTCCCAGGCGGCTGTACAGCGGCAGCAGGGCGGCGACGCAGATCATGTAGGTGGTGGCGCCGTCGCCATCCATGGAAACGATCAGGGCCAGGGCGGCCGTGCCCATGGAGACTTTCAGCGGATCGCCCTTGACCAGCTTGAGGATCTTGCGCACGGCCGGGTCGAACAGGCCGGAGTCGATCATCAGGGCGAAGTAGAGGATGGCGAACATCAGCATTACGCCGGTGGGGGCGAGCTTGCCGATGCCTTCGAGCATCATCGGGCCGATGCCCGCGGCGAAGCCGCCGATCAGGGCGAAGGCGATGGGGACGATGATCAGGGCGATCAGGGCGGACAGGCGCTTGGTCATGATCAGGTACATGAAGCAGATGACCATGGCGAAGCCGAGCAGAGTCAGCATGGCGGTTCTCCGGACGTGATTCGGGTGGGGCGAGGAACGATCAGCGCTGGGCCGAAGGCGTGCGGAGGGAGGACGGAGCGGTGCCGGGGCGGCAGCAGGAACGGAACATGGCAATCACCAATCTTGTTGTTGTCAGGTAGCCGGTCGGGTGCCGGCTGTGGGACGGATGCTAAGGTGCCAACCTTTCAACGAGCTTTCGGTGGTGATCGGTGCCGATTGCGAGGGGATAAAGCGACGAACGGCGGCCTTGCCTCAGGTGGTCACAGCGCGCATCACCAGCAGCAGAGTGCCGGCGGCGAGCAGGGTCTGCAGGGTGATGATGCCGGCCATCAAGTGGCTGTCGCCGCCCAGCTGGCGAGTCAGTACATAGGCCGTGGGCGCGGTGGGCAGGGCGAAGAACAGCACCAGGATGCCGCTCTCCATGGCCGGCAGACCCAGCACGCGGGCCACGGTGAAAGCCAGCGCGGGCATGGCCAGCAGGCGCAGGGCGCAATTCCAGACCAGGGCCGGCACTTCGCCGGCCAGTTCCTGCGGGCGCAGCGCCGCGCCGACGCAGAGCAGGCCCAGTGGCAGGCTGGCCACCGCCAGCAGGTTGAGCAGGCGATCGGTGCCGCCGGGCAGGCCCGCGCCTGCCAGGTTGACCAGGGCGCCGGCCAGGCAGGCAAGGATCAGCGGGTTCGTCGCCACGGGCAGGAGCAGGCCGCGCAGGCTCACGCCACGTTCGGCGGTCAGCGCCCAGACCGACATCAGGTTCACGGTCGGCACCATCAGCGCCAGCATCAGCGCGGCCATGGCCAGCCCCTCCTTGCCGTACAGACTGCCGATGGCGGCCAGGCCCAGATAGGTGTTGAAGCGCAGGATGCCCTGGGTGATGGCGCCGAAGCGCGCTGCCGGCCAGCCGAGCAGGCGTCGGGCGAGCAACAGCGCCGCCCAGCCGATGCCGAGCCCGAGGAACACCGCCAGGGCCAGCCGCGGCAGGGCAGGATTGTCGAGGGGGGCGGTGGCCAGGCTGCTGAACAGCAGGGCGGGGAACAGGATGAAGTAGTTCAGGCGCTCTGCCGATGGCCAGAAGGCCTCGCCGGGGAAGTCCCAGTGGCGCAGCAGGTAGCCGCCGACGATCAGGGCGAAGAGCGGCCAGAGGGCTTGCAAGAGGATCAGCACGGCGACATCCGGGTCAGCGGGAAGTACCCATCTTGGTGATGTCGCCTGTCATGCGCAACCGCCTGCTAGGGTGAAGGACAGCACTGAAGCCGGAGACCACCATGGCTGCACTCCACACCGGCGGCTGCCATTGCGGGCAGCTGCGCTACACCGTCGAGGCGCCCCTGACGGACGTCGCCCATTGCCACTGCTCCATTTGCCGGCGCACCACCGGCGGCATCGTCACCACCTGGGCGACGGTGCCCCTGGCGAGCTTCCGCTGGACCGCCGGAACCCCCGCCGAATACGCCTCCTCCAGCAGCGCCGTACGCTACTTCTGTCCACGCTGTGGCAGCCAGCTGGCGTTCTTCACCCAGCTCACCCCGGAAACCCTGGATCTCACCGTGGCGACCCTTGATCACCCGGAGGACGCTCCGGCGGACCGGCATATCTGGGTGAAGAGCCGTCTGCCCTGGATAACGCTGGATCCGCAGTTACCGGAGGAGGATGAGGAGCGGCTCTGAGCTGGTTTCGATGGGTATCGCTTCGCTCCACCCATCCTACGTCCTAACCCTTAACGCACGGCGCGATTCGTAGGATGGGTGGAGCCCCGCGATACCCATCAGAGGCGGTTCAAGGCAGCACCAACCCGCCGGATTCCTTGTGCAGCTGGCGCAGGTGATCGCCGATCGCCTTGAGATTGGCTTCGGTGGCGTTGAGTTCGGCCAGGCGCTGGGGATCGAGCAGGCTGCGGACTTCGCGATCGAGGTCGTCGTTGAGCTTGCGCATGGTCTGCTGGCGGCTGCTGCTCTCCGCCTCCAGGCGTTGCCATTCGGTGCTCTGTGGCAGGCCGTAGCCGCCCTGCAGCATCTCCGCCGGGCGACTGAGGAAGCCGCTGTTGGCGAGCATCTGTTCCAGGGTGCCGCCGGCCTTGGCGAAGCGGGTCTGACCGGCTTGTTCGCGGGAATTCAGGTAGTTGCGCTTGAGTTCGTCCTGGGCCAGCAGCAGCTGCCGGCGCTGGGCGGCCTGTTCCAGCAGGAGCAGGGCGGCGCTGGCACGCAGGTCGGCCTGGGCGAACCAGGGCCGGCGCTGTTCGGCGGTCAGCTCCAGCCAGTCCTCCACTGCTTCCTGGGGCACCTTCAGGCGTTCGCGGACGATCTTGAACATGGCCTGGTAGCGGTCGCGGAAGGAATCGAAGCGGTAGCCCAGGCGCCGCGCTTCCTTGGTGTCGTCCAATGGTGTGTGGTCAGCCACGCCGCGGCCTTCCAGCAGCTTGAGCAGGCCGTTGGGCATGATGCTGTCGAGATCGCGCAAGGCCGGATGGTCGGTGCCGCTGCGCAGCAGCTTGAGGGTTTCCACCGCACAGTTGTTGGAGAGGAACCAGTAGTCGCCGTCGTAGCTCCAGTGCATCTCCGCAGCGTGCTCCACCAGTGCTTCCAGTTCGTCGCGGCTGAGCTTGAGCGGCACCGAGGCCAGGCTGCGCAGTTCCACCTTGGTGTATTCCTCGATCACCTGGTGCAGCGGCAGGACGAACAGACGCGAGGGGTAGGCACCGGTGAGGCCATCCCAGCTGGAGAGCTGAACGTCGCCGACGAAGGCGCGGTAGGAGAGCACCAGGTGCTGGTCGAGGTCGAGGCGGCAGTCCGGCCCGCGTGGACGGCCGGGGGCGCAGATCACCAGGCGCAACATGCTGTGGCCCCAGCGGCTGACCCAGTTCTGGTTGGCCTCGGCGAACAGGTAGTCCACCTCGTAGACCCGCTCCGGGTCGAGCCTGCCCAGGGGCTGCTTGCCGAAGTCGCGGCCGGCGTTGAGGTAGGCGAAGCCACCTGCACAGTCGGCCTGCCGTCCCGGGGCCCAGCCGAAGTGTTCGCGATAGTAGCGGTAGAGCGCCGGGCGGCGGCAGGCGTAGGCCGGATCGAGGAGGAAGTACTCCATGTTCACCGCGACGAACTCGCGGGGATTCTTCAGCTCGTAGATATCCGGGCTGCGCGCCACCTGGTGGTTGTCCTGCTCGCGCGCGCCGCGCCTGCCGACGTACTGCGGCCAGCCGGCGAGGTCGAGCAAGCGCGGGTCATCGCTCAGGGTGAAGCGGCGCGCGGTCTGGCCACGGCACTCGCCGGGCAGGCCGACCAGGCCATTGCTGTCGGCCCGGTTGCGGCAGCGGAACTGTTGTGTCCTGTCAGCCGCGGACCAGAGGCGGGCACGGTCATAGATGTGGGTCAGCTCATGGAGCACGGTGGCGAGCATCTCGCGGCGCACCGTGCCGTGGACACGGCCGGTCTGCTGTGTCGCCGCACTGCCGTCGGTGAGACCTGGCAGCAGCTTGCGGTTCAGCACCAGGGCGTCGAAGCGGGTGGCGCGGCCGTAGCCGTTTTCCGGGAGGTCGTCGCTCCAGCCCACTTCCACATCACGGTCCAGGCGCTGGATGAAGGCCGGCGGCAGGGCTGCGCGGGCCTCGTCGAGCAGCTGCTGGCTGGCCTGACGCTGGGCCGGGGTCAGGTCCTCGTCGTCCAGCACCAGGCGCAAATCGGCCCGGGCAGTGGCCGCAAGCAGCAGGCCACCCAGGCAGAGCAGGCGAAACCAGGCGTTCAGGACGGCGTTCTCGGAGGGATCAGAGGGCGAGGATGGTTTCGGCCAAGGCCTGGTCGCTGGCCTCGCGAGCTTGCGGGAATGTCTCGCGCAGGGCGCCGAACGCGGCCTCCAGCTGGGCGCCGCGGATCTCTCCGGCGCTGGCGACGAAGCTGGCGGCGTCGTCCCGGGCGGCCATCACCACTTTCATATCGCGGATCGAGGTGGTGGTGTCAGAGGTGAAGTCGATGGTGCGATCCAGCGCGCGGACGATGATGTTGCTGGTGGCCACCAGGGTCTGGGCCTGGGCGGCACCGGCGACGAGGAACAGGGCGATGGCTGCGACAGACAGCGAGCGGCGCATGAAGGGGCTCCGTAGGAAGTTTCCAAGGTATTGGACGGAAATACCCGCAGGCAGTTCTTGGCCGCGGGTGCAGGGCGCGAAGGGTAGCGGAATGGGCGGGTGAGGGCCAGGCGTTGCGGGGCTTGCAGCATTCCGGGCCGAGCGCGCTGCTCGGCCCGGAAGGACCCATCAGAGGGTGAGGATGGCCTGGGCCAGTTGCATGTCGCTGGCGGCCAGTTGTGGCTGCAGGCCGCGGATGTGTTTGAAGGCAGCCTCCAGTCGGGCGCCACGGATATCGCCGGCGCTGGCGACGAAGCTGGCGGCGTCGTCACGGGCGGCGAGCACGATCTTGTCGTCGTCGAACGACGAGGTGACATCGGAGGTGGCATCTGAGGTGGACTTGATGCCGTCGACCACGGCATCGGTGGTGACAACGAAGCTGGTGGCGGAAGCGCCGGTGGCAAGCGCCAGCAGGGCGGCGGCGCTGAGCAGGCGGAGAGAGGTCATGGGGGGCTCCTTCTTACTGACCGGGGCGGCGGCACGAGAAGCGCCGCCGCTAGCGGGAAAGCCTAGTCAAATTGGACTTCCCAGGCCAGCACTGGTTCAGCGCCAGAAGGGTCTGTCCAGTTCCTCGTAGCGCTCGCTGGGGCTGATGCCGACGTCCGCCAGGGCGCGCGCGTCCAGTTGCGCAAGCTGGTGGCGGGTGCGGACGTTGCGCTGCCACTGGGCGAGGGTGGCGAACAGACGCAGGTACCAGTGGGTGGCGGGGCGACCGGCCTGGCGCCGGGCTGGGGAAGCGGAGGCAGTGAACGTGCGGTCCATGGCGCTTTTCCTTCCCGCTGTGGCGCGGGGATTGGTTATGGAAGGCCATGATCCTGTTCCGTGGTGAGTCTGTGCAGTCACAGTGGATCTGAATTGTGCTGCAGCAGATTTGATTTTGTTGAAACTGTATTGGTCTGATCCCGGGCAGCTGTGCCGGAGCGGGAGTGAGGACGGCGCTGATCGGTAGGGTGCGCTGTGCGCACCGAGGCTCCTGTGTGGAGCGGGGTGGCGCGCGTGACGCACGCTCCGGGGGGCTTGCAATTCCGGGCCGCAGAAACGACGAAACCCGTCGCAGGAGGCGACGGGTTCTGTCTGGGGTGTTGCATGCGGGCCGCTGGGCCCGGCGAACTGCTTAGCGCCAGAAGGGCTTGTTCAGTTCGGCTTCGCGCTGGGCTTCGCTGATGCCGGCATCGGCCAGCAGGCGGTTGTCCAGCATGGCCAGTTGATGACGGCTGGCGATGCGGCGCTGCCACAGCAGCAGGGTGGAAATAGTGCGCAGGGCCCAAGAAGATTTCGAGGATTGTTCGGCGCTTTCGAAAATCAGGTCGGAACTGAGGGTACGTTCCATGGCGGCAGGTCCTTCCCGCTTGTGGCGGGGGTTAGTTATCAACTGGTGCCTATGATCCGCCCGGAACAGCCGCAACTGTAGTCACAGTTGCTCGATATTGTGCTGGTCTTTGTTAGGTTGCTTATCAACTGTTTTGCTGAAATAACGCACAACTGTATGGGTGCCCCGTTGAATCACTCGTGATTGAACGGCGCACCCAATGTTTTTCCTGTTATCCAGTCGAAAAGCAGGGCTTTTGAACAGTACAGTTGTGGTTTTTTAGAAACTGTTTTCTGGGCTGTTTGTCAGATTCAATGGTTACAAGCCCATAACTGTTTTGGTCAGTTCGCCTCAGCTGGCCAGCATCCGACCGGTTTCTTCCAGATTGATGTGCCAGGACATGGCTTCGCGCAGCAGGTGCGGGGTATGGCCACCCTTGGCGCAGGCCGCGCTGAAGTAGGACTGTAATGGTCCGCGGTAATCCGGGTGCACACAGTTGTCGATGATCGCCCGGGCGCGCTCGCGGGGCGCCAGGCCGCGGAGGTCGGCCAGACCCTGTTCGGTCACCAGGATGTCGACGTCGTGTTCGGTGTGGTCCACGTGGCTGACCATGGGCACCACGCTGGAGATGGCGCCGCCCTTGGCGATGGACTTGGTGACGAAGATGGCCAGGTGGGCGTTGCGGGCGAAGTCGCCGGAGCCGCCGATGCCGTTCATCATCTTCGTGCCGCCGACATGGGTGGAGTTGACGTTGCCGTAGAGGTCGAATTCCAGGGCAGTGTTGATGCCGATGATCCCTAAGCGCCGCACCACCTCGGGGTGGTTGGAGATCTCCTGGGGACGCAGCACCAGTTTGTCCTTGTAGCGCTCCAGATTGCCGAAGACATCGGCATTGCGGCGCGCGGAGAGGGTGATGGAGCTGCCGGAGGCGAAGCGCAGCTTGCCGGCGTCGATCAGGTCGAAGGTGGAGTCCTGCAGCACCTCGGAATACATGGTCAAGTCCTGGAAGGGCGACTCGATCAGGCCGCACATCACGGCGTTGGCGATGCTGCCGATGCCCGCCTGCAGCGGCGCCAGGTTGTTGCTCATGCGCCCGGCGTCCACCTCGCGCTTGAAGAATTCGATCAGGTGGTCGGCAATGGCCTGGGTCTCGCTGTCCGGCGGCAGCACGGTGGACAGGGAGTCCGGCTGCTCGGTGATGACGATGGCGGCGATCTTGGCCGGGTCGATCGGGATGGCGGTGCCGCCGATGCGGTCGTCCACGCGGGTCAGCGGGATCGGGGTGCGGGTCGGCCGGTAGGTGGGGATGTAGATGTCGTGCAGGCCTTCCAGGTTGGGGTTGTGGGCCAGGTTGATCTCGACGATCACGCGCTTGGCGAAGATCGCGAAGCTGGCGGAGTTGCCCACGGAGGTGGTCGGCACGATGTGGCCCTGCTCGGTGATGGCCACGGCTTCGATCACCGCGATGTCGGGCAGCTTGAGCTGATGGTTGCGCAGCTGCTCGACGGTCTCCGAGAGGTGCTGGTCGATGAACATCACCTCACCGGCATTGATCGCCTTGCGCAGGGTGCTGTCCACCTGGAAGGGCATGCGCCGGGCCAGCACGCCGGCCTCGGTGAGCTGTTTGTCGAGGTCGTTGCCCAGGCTCGCACCGGTCATCAGGCTGATCTGCAGCGGCTGCTCCTTGGCGCGAGCGGCCAGGGCCTGGGGCACGGCCTTGGCTTCGCCGGCGCGGGTGAAACCGCTCATGCCGACGGTCATGCCGTCTTCGATCAGGGCAGCGGCCTCGGCCGCACTCATCACCTTGCCCAGCAGAGAGGGCAGGCGCACGCGATCAGAGTACATGGGGATAACCTCGGACAACGGGGGAAAGCGCGCAGTCTAGGGGCTGGCGGGGCGTCCGACTTCTATACCAAGGTCGAAGAAATGGCTCTATTTTGGGCCTTCTGTCGGGGAGGAGGCGGTGGGTGCATCATCTGTAGGGGCGAATTCATTCGCCAAGGGCAGCGCAGCTGCCCCGGGAACTTCAATGGCAGGCCTGCGGCCTGCTTGGCGAATGAATTCGCCCCCACACAAGAGCCTGCCCGCAGCGACCCCAAAACAAAAACCCCGGCACCAGGCCGGGGTTCTCGTTACCGCAGGGCAGGAATCAATCCACCGCCTTGACCATGTCCTCGATCACCTTCTTGGCGTCGCCGAACACCATCATGGTCTTGTCCATGTAGAACAGTTCGTTGTCCAGGCCGGCGTAGCCGCTGGCCATGGAGCGCTTGTTGACGATGATGGTCTTGGCCTTGAAGGCTTCCAGGATCGGCATGCCGGCAATCGGCGACTTCGGATCGTTCTTCGCCGCCGGGTTCACCACGTCGTTGGCGCCCAGTACCAGCACCACGTCGGCCTGGCCGAACTCGGAGTTGATGTCTTCCATCTCGAACACCTGCTCGTAGGGCACTTCGGCCTCGGCCAGCAGGACGTTCATGTGGCCCGGCATACGGCCGGCTACCGGGTGGATCGCATACTTCACGTTGACGCCGCGGTGGGAGAGCTTCTCCGACAGCTCCATCAGCGCGTGCTGGGCACGGGCCACTGCCAGGCCGTAGCCGGGGACGATGATCACGCTGTCGGCGTTGGTCAGCAGGAAGGCGGCGTCGTCGGACGAGCCGGACTTCACCGGGCGCTGTTCCTTGCTGCCAGCCGCCGCACCCGCGTCGGCTTCGGCGCCGAAGCCACCGAGGATGACGTTGAAGAAGGAGCGGTTCATCGCCTTGCACATGATGTACGACAGGATCGCACCGGAGGAGCCCACCAGGGAGCCGGCGACGATCAGCATCGAGTTGTTCAGCGAGAAGCCGATACCGGCCGCCGCCCAGCCCGAGTAGCTGTTCAGCATGGACACCACCACCGGCATGTCAGCGCCGCCGATCGGGATGATGATCAGCACGCCGATGACGAAGGCCAGGGCCACCAGCAGGGCGAAGGCGCCGATGTTGCCGGTGAAGGTGAAGTACAGGCCGAGGGTGACGATGCCCAGGCCCACCAGCAGGTTCAGCTTGTGCTGGCCGGCGAACTGCACCGGGGCACCCTGGAACAGGCGGAACTTGTACTTGCCGGACAGCTTGCCGAAGGCGATCACCGAACCGGAGAAGGTGACGGCACCGATGGCCGCGCCGAGGAACAGTTCCAGGCGGTTGCCCGCCGGGATGGCGTCGCCCAGGGCGGCAACGATGCCCAGGGACTGCGGCTCGACCACGGCGGCGATGGCGATGAACACCGCAGCCAGACCGATCATGCTGTGCATGAAGGCCACCAGTTCCGGCATCTTGGTCATTTCGACGCGCTTGGCCATGATCGAACCGGCGGTACCGCCGATCAGCAGGCCGACGATCACGTAGCCGATGCCCTGGGTGGCGAGGTCCGCGCCCAGCTTATAGATGAGGCCGATGGTGGTGACCACGGCGATGGCCATGCCGACCATGCCGAACAGGTTGCCGCGACGGGACGAGGTCGGGTGCGACAGGCCCTTGAGCGCCTGGATGAAGCACACCGAGGCGACGAGGTAGAGAACAGTGATCAGGTTCATGCTCATGGTCAGTGTTTCTCCGCAGCCGCTTTCGGCGCTTTCTTCTTGAACATTTCCAGCATGCGACGGGTGACCAGGAAGCCACCGAAGACGTTCACCGCGGCCAGCGCCACGGCCAGGGTGCCCATGGCCTTGCCCAGCGGGGTGACGGTGAGGGCGGCGGCCAGCATGGCGCCGACGATCACGATGGCCGAGATGGCGTTGGTCACGGCCATCAGCGGGGTGTGCAGGGCCGGGGTGACATTCCACACCACGTGGTAGCCGACGTAGATGGCCAGCACGAAGATGATCAGGTTGTAGATGCCGTCGGAAATCAGGTCCATGGTCTCTATCCTTATGCGTTCGCTTTTTGCGGAGCAGCGGTCGCGGCGGGAGCGCCGTTGCTACGCACGACATTGCCGTCGCGGCACATCAGGCATGCGGCGACGATGTCGTCTTCGAGGTTGATGGTGAGCTGGCCGTCCTTGTCGATGATCAGCTTGAGGAAATCCAGCAGGTTGCGCGCATAGAGGGCCGAGGCGTCCGCCGGCACCATGGCCGCCAGGTTGCTGTGGCCGACGATGGTCACGCCGTGCTTGATCACCACCTGGTCCGCTTCGGTCAGCGGGCAGTTGCCGCCCTGGGACGCGGCGAGGTCGATGACCACGGAGCCCGGCTTCATTTCGGCGACGGTGGCTTCGTGCAGCAGGGTCGGCGCCTTGCGGCCCGGGATCAGCGCGGTGGTGATGACGATGTCGGACTGCTTGGCGCGCTCGTGCACGGCCTTGGCCTGGCGCTCCATCCAGGAGGCCGGCATCGGGCGGGCGTAGCCGCCGACGCCCTGGGCGCATTCGCGCTCTTCATCGGTCTCGAAGGGCACGTCGACGAACTTGGCGCCGAGGGATTCGATCTGCTCTTTCACGGCAGGACGCACATCAGAGGCCTCGATCACGGCACCCAGGCGCTTGGCGGTGGCGATGGCCTGCAGACCGGCGACGCCGGCGCCGAGGATGAGGATGCGCGCGGCCTTTACGGTGCCGGCGGCGGTCATCAGCATCGGCATGAAGCGCGGGTAGTGGTGAGCCGCCAGCAGCACGGCCTTGTAGCCGGCGATGTTGGCCTGGGACGACAGCACGTCGAGGCTCTGGGCGCGGGAGGTGCGCGGCGCCGCTTCAAGGGCGAAGGCAGTGATGCCGCGGGCGTTCATGCGCGCGATGACTTCGTTGCTGAAGGGGTTGAGCATGCCGACCAGTACGGCACCGGCGCGCATGTGCGCCAGCTCGCCCTCGGTCGGGGCAACCACTTTCAGCACCAGATCGGCGCCGAAGGCAGCGGCGTCGTTGCCAATGGTGGCGCCAACGGCCTCATAGGCACTGTCCGGGATGCAGGCGCTGACGCCAGCCCCGCTTTGGACCGTCACCCGGTGGCCTTGGCTCACCAGCTTCTTGATGGTTTCGGGCGTCGCGGCAACCCGCGTCTCGCCAGCATGGCTTTCGAGAGGAACACCGATGTGCACTTCAAATCTCCTGCGTGATCGATCTGGTGAACCAGTGCACTGCGGATGGTGCTCTGGCGAGGCGGATCCGCCTTTCAACAGCCTGGTATCGCAACAGCCGAAACCTGGTGGCGCGGCATTCTGCAATCGGAACCTCAACTGCTTCAAGCAGTTCTGGAGTAAAACGATACAATAACTACAAGTCACGATTAGACTTGTTGTCCCTGGCTTCCGTTCCAGGCCCCGTCATCACTGGTGGAGGTGAGCCTTCAACGAGGAATCCGGTACCGGTCTCCATCCCCAGGCTGAATGACTATCCATCAAAGCAGCGCCAGTAGAGGCTTTCGGTACGTGACATCCTGCCGTTAATGGCTGGCGCACTGTTAGTAAGACTTTTTAATAGTTGCCATAAGGCTGCGGAAAATGGGCGTTCTGTAGTTTTTTTGAATGCCTGACTACAGGGTCAAGATCGCGATTTCGGCTGATAGGTGAGGGGAAGCGTAGTTCGCATGCAAGCCAGTCGCCTCGCGGGCTGCGCCATTTTGTCGCGGCTGCCGTAACGGGAACGGACGATGTCGCAGGAGCGAATTTCTGCAAGCGCTTTCGGGGGGCAGGCGAAATGTCCGCAGGGTGAATGCGAGGAGCGCTACACGCTGGTGGACCTAGACCAATAATCCCAGCGTCTTGGCGCGCATGACCGCCTGGGTGCGGCGCTTCACCCCGAGCTTGCTGTTGATCTTCTTGGTGTGGGTTTTCACCGTGTTCACCGAGATGAACAGATAGCCGCCGATTTCCTGGTTGGAGAAGCCCTCGGCCAGCAATTGCAATACTGCACGTTCGCGCTGGCTGAGCAGGCTGGTGGGGTCGTTCTCGGAGGCGCCCGTGCCGTCGCCGCGCGGTGCGTCGCGCAGCAGGCAATGCATCCCCAGGCGTTCGGCCTGTTCCAGGGCTTGGCGTTGCAACTGGCCGGCTTCGGCACGGCCGAGGGCGCGCCAGGTGGCAGCCAATGCGAGGCGCACTTCGCAGGCCAAGGGTGCGAACTGCAGGGTCTGGCATTGCTCCAGCAGTGGTTGGAGCAAGGCTTCGGTCTGCTCGGCACGGCCGCTTTCCAGCAGCGAGCGGGCCAGCAGCAACTGGTTGCGCAGGGGCAGGGTCGGGTAGTCCAGGGGGGCCGTCCAGGCGCATTCGCCAACGAAGTAGCGCCGGATGCGCAGGGCCACCGGCTCGATTCGTTCCCAGCGACCCTGGCGCGCCAGCACACGCATGCCCTGCAGGTTCAGCACGCCGCTGTAGGCGTAGCGCCAGACCTGGCGGCAGTGCATCTGCCGCTCCGCCTCCCGGAGCTCCTGGAACGCCTGGTCGAACTGGCCGCGGCGGGCGTGCAGTTCCGCCAGGCCAAGGAAGCCGTGGAGGGCGAAGGGGTCCAGGCAGCCCTGGGCCTGTTCCAGACCGGCGTGCAGGGCGCATTCGGCCGCGTCCAGGCGGTCGCCGATCAGATGCAGTTCGGCCTGGATCAGGTGGAGGCGGCCGAGCATCAGGCTATCCACCTGCTTGCGCTGGCCGATCAGGGCGAAGCTTTGCTCCAGCAGGGTTTGGGCGCGGCCGAATTCGCCGCGCAGCAGGAGCAGGCGAATGCGGTCGAGGTTGATCAACACCTCGAACAGCAGGCTGCCGTGGCGGCGGGCGATTTCCAGGGCCTTGTGCAGAAGCGGCGGCGCCTCTTCGGGAGCGCCGTTGGCCATGGCGGCCCGCGCCAGGCTGGAGTAGCAGAACAGGATGGGCATCCAGTCGTGTTCGGGCAGGTGCGCCAGGGCATCGCGGCAGTGCTGCCGCGCATCGGCCGCGGATTGGCTGCGCAGGCATGCGAGTACGCCGTGCAGGGCTTGCCAGTTGGCCAGCAACTTGCGGTTGCGTTGGGCGCTTGGCTGCGGCAGGAAATGAGCGAGCTTGGCGATGCAGGCTTCGGCCTCGTCCAGGCGCCAGGAAATCAGCAGGCCCCAGGCATTCAGGCTGAGCAGGCGCGGCGTGCTTTCCAGCAGGGCGGCGGGCAGGCGCGCGCGCCAGGCAAGGAGATGAGCCAGATGCTGTTCGCCGGTCAGCCACTCCTGGCCGAGACGCTCCAGGTAGTTGGCCGCCGCTTCCGGCTGGTCGGCACAGAGGGCCTGCTCGATGGCGTCTTCCACCTGGCCGGCGGCGATGAACATGCGACAGGCGCTGAGGTGCAGGCGGGTGGCGGCGGCCTCGCTGATGCGGTGGCGCAGGGCGCGGGCCACGGCAGGCAGTACGCGATACCAGGTGCCGTGTTCGTCCAGCGGCATGCAGAAGGCCTGGCGCGCCAGCAGGCGTTCGAAGAGCACGGCGCCGTCGCTGTCCTCCCAGAGATGCTGGCAGAGGCTGGCCGACACCTTGGGCAGGTGCGCCAGGGCGAACAGGCAGTTCGCCTCGTCCGGGCCGAGTCGGCTCAGCAACTCGTGGTCCAGGTACTCCTTCAGCCAGCAATGGTTGCCGTTGGTGCTGGCCGGAGCCTTGCCGGAAAGCTGCAGGCGCACGCCGGCACACCACCCCTCGGTTTCCCGCCAGAGTTCCTCGCGCAGGATGGCGCCGGTTTGCGGGGCCAGTTGGTCCACCAGGCGCTCGTGCTCCGCACGGACGAGGGCCAGTTGCGTGGCATCCAGTTCCAGCAGCTCACCGGCCAGGAGCAGGCGCGGCAGGTTCCAGGCTGGGCGCTGGCGCACGCTGACCAGCAGGCAGAGTTCGGGCAGGGCGCGGGTCAGCAGCTGGTCGATGCAGTCGTCAAGGCCGGCAGGTGGGTGACCGGGATAATCGTCCAGCACCAGCCAGATCCGTTGGCTGCGATGGGCCAGCAGTTGCTGCAGGGCCAGTGCCGCGGGCAGCGCCGGGATAGCCTGGCCCAGCTCGGCGGCGAGCTGGGCGAGCAGTTGTTCCGGGGTCAGCGGTTGACCGGCGAGATTGAGCCAGATGACCAGGCCGGGCTCGGCCTGGGCGCGAAGGAATTCATTGAGCAGCACGCTCTTGCCGAAACCCGCCGGGGCGCAGAGCAGGCGCAGCCGGGCATCCTGGGTGGCCAGACGCTGCACCAGCTGCGGGCGTGGTACGTGCGCCGGAGGCAGGCGCGGCAGGCGAGACGAAAGGGCGTGCGGTGTCTGGCCGGGGTGGGGCATGGGGCGGTTCTCGCGGACTTGTTGTTATGGATGAACCGGGCTCCCGCAGACTAGTGGGCCGACTGGTGGGCTTGAAGCAGCATGGACGGCGCTGATGGCGCGCCATAAGAGGAGGGGTGGGGAAGGGCGCCCCGGATCCGGGGCGCCTGGGTGGATCAGCGGATACCTGCGTTGCGCAGGGCGGCCGGGGTGTAATCGACGCCGTTGGCGGCGAAGCCGAACTCGATGCCGTGCTTCTCTTCGTTCTTCATCCCCAGGGCGATGTAGCGCCCGGCAATCAGGTCGTAGAGGGTCTCCACCGCGTAGGAGCTGACCTGGCGCTGATAGTGGTAGCTGGCATGGCCTTCGCCGACGCGCCAGAGCTGGCCGCGACCGTCGTAGTGGTCGGCATAGGCGATTTGCCAGCTGTCCTCATCGATGAAGTAGTGGCGCTTGGCATAGATGTGGCGCTCGCCCGGCTTGAGTGTGGCGACCACTTCCCAGACCCGGTGCAGCTCGTAGCGGGTCAGGTCCTGGTTGAGGTGGCCGGGCTGGATGATGTCCTTGTACTTGAGCGCAGGCGATTCGAGCTTGTAGCTGTTGTAGGGGATGTACATCTCCTTCTTGCCCACCAGTTTCCAGTCATAGCGGTCCGGGGCGCCGGAGAACATGTCGAAGTTGTCGGAGGTGCGCATGCCATCGGCGGCGGTGCCGGGGCCGTCGTAGGCCACCTGGGGGGCGCGGCGCACGCGGCGCTGGCCGGCGTTGTAGAGCCAGGCCAGGCGCGGTTCCTTCACCTGGTCGATGGTTTCGTGGACCAGCAGCACATTGCCGGCCAGGCGCGAGGGCGCCAGGACCCGCTGCTTGAAGTAGAGCAGCACGTTGGCCGCCTTTTCCTTGTCCAGCTGGTTCATGTCCGCCGGGAAGGCGACTTCGTCCTCGAACTGCACCGGCGTGAAGGAACCGTTGGTCTGTGGCGTCGCCTGGACCACCAGGCGCCGGGCGTTGCCGCCGCGGTAGCGGGTGATGTGGTTCCACAGCACCTGGACGCCGTCCTTGGGAATCGGGAAAGCGTAGTAGTGGCTCTCGGCGAAGTTGGACAGGCCGTTTCCGCCATCGACCGGCTGGGTATGGAGGGCGCTCTGCTTCGCCGCGTCGTAGATGGCCTGCGGCGCTGCGGCGCTGCGGTGGCTGGGGTAGACCGGGATCTTGTAGGTGCTGGCGTAGCGCTTGAACATCGCCATCTGTCCGGGGGAGAGCTTGTCCTTGTATTGCTCGGCATTGGCGGCGGTGATGGTGAACAGCGGCTGTTCATTGGCGTAGGGATTGCCGAGGAAGCCATTGGAATCGACCACCGCGGCGTTGGTTGGCAGGCCGCCGGTCCAGGCCGGGATACTGCCGTCGGCATTGCCGACCTTCTCCGCCCCCAGCGGGGTGAGATTGGTGCCGAGCTGGACGGCCTCTTCCTGGGTGGCGGCGGCCATGACGTTGGCGGCGATCAGGCTGAGGGCCAGGACACCGCATTGCAGGATGCTTCTCTTGGTCATTTGGGAGTCCCTGTGGTCAGAAGTTGAGGCCGAAGCTGAGGGCGACGAAGTCGCGGTCAGTGGTCGGGTTGAAATGCCCGCCGAAGAAGTCCGTGTAGCTCAGGCTGGCGGTGTAGGTGTTCTGGTACTCGGCGTTGAGGCCGAGGCTGATGGCCTTGGAACCTTCGTTGAAGTTCGGGCCGTAGCCGTCCACGTCATGGGACCAGGCGATGCTCGGAGTCAGGTTGATACCAGCGAACACGTTGCTGTAGTCGAGGCTGGCGCGGGCGCGGTAGCCCCAGGAGCTGCTGGTGTAGAAACCGTTGTCGTTGCATTCCCGCTGGGCGGGGCTGGCGGCGGTGAGGGCCAGGCACACCGCCTGGGAGGACAGCTGGCCGGGGCCGTAGATGGGGTCGCGGCCGAAGCGCAGTTCGCCGATATCGTCGTCGATGCCGCTGATGTGGTTGTAGCCGACTTCACCCACCAGGGTCAGGCGGCTGGCGCCCAGGACCTGGTCAATGAAGTGGGTCGCGGTGACCTGGGCCTGGGTGACCGGCTTGCGTTCGTAGCCGTGCAGGTCCGTGCCGGAGCGATTGAGGGCGTGGCCGCTCTCGAAGACCGGCGAGTTCGGCACCCCGAGGGCGGCGAAGGAGAGGTCGGTACTGTTGATCTGCAGCGGCATGTTCGGCCGGTAGCTGACCTCCCCTGCCACCGAGGTGCCTTCGATGTTGGTCTGGAAGCTCAGGCCGTAGAGGCGGATGTCTTCCGGGTACTCGATGAAGTAACGCGCACCCGGGGCGCCCGGGATGATGGCGGCGCTCGGCCGGGTGGTGCGGATGGTGCTGAATATCGGGCTGCGGCTGTGGTAGTTCAGGGCGTAGGCGCCGAACTCGGTGTCGTTGAACTCCGGCACGAACCAGCGCAGGGCGACACCGAACTGGCCGCTGTCGCGCGCATCACGGTCACCGGCGCGAGGGATGAAGAGGGTGCCGCCGGTGTTGGTGGACACGCCGGGCGGCAGGTCCGGGCCGGCGACCACCAGGCGGTCGGTGCAGCCATCGGCCACCACGTCCGAGGTGGAGAAGAAGGTGCCGCAGTTGTCCACCACCGTCTGGTCCCATTCCAGCTGGTAGAAGGCTTCGGCCGAAAGGTTGTCGGTCAGGCTCTGGGACAGGTAGATCAGGTTTACCGGGATCAGGCCTTCCTTGATTTCCGCGCCGGGACGGCGGAAGGCTGCCACGTCGATCGGGTTGATCGAGTTGATGCTGTTGCCGATGAAGGTGCTCTCGCCCCAGCTCACCACCTGCTTGCCGACACGGAAGCTGCCCGGCAGGTCACCCAGGTTGTAGTTGTG
Organism: Metapseudomonas cellulosilytica; assembly: GCF_049334135.1. Lineage (NCBI taxonomy): Bacteria > Pseudomonadati > Pseudomonadota > Gammaproteobacteria > Pseudomonadales > Pseudomonadaceae > Metapseudomonas > Metapseudomonas cellulosilytica. Next base: position 168,980 of record NZ_JBHZGN010000013.1, read on the forward strand.
GTAGAGGAAGGCATCGAGCAGCTGGGCGCCGGAAGACTTGGCGCCTTCCTTCCGGTCGTGGTCGTCGATGTCATAGAAGAGCCGGTGCTCGTCCTTCAGTTCGAAGTCGTACCAGTACTTGCCGCGCAGGAAGACACCGCTGTCGCCGTACTTGATCTCCAGGTCGTGGATGCCCTTGAAGATCTTCGAGAAGGTCTCGCCTTTCTTGAAGTTCAGCCGGCCGTCGTCGGAGGTCCGCGACAGGGCCTCGCCGCCGCTGGCGGTGGAAATGAAGTCCGGGTCGGGTGAGCGTACGGCCCAGCTGGCGCCGACCGAGAGGGAAGAGTCGAACTGGGCTTCGAGTTCGCCGATGTTGAATGTGATGGCAGAGGCCTGGGCGCTGCAACCCAGGGCGACGGCGGCGGCCAGCGTGTGCGGCCGGAAGATTCCGCGCATTGTTCTTCTTGTCATGCGGCTCTCCAGAGCGGGTCTTGGGAGGCCTCATGCTAATCAGCCGCAACCGGCGCCATAACTGCCTGAACGGGCGATTTCGCCTATCACCCGAGTGGGTGATGGGCTCGTCGGAAAGGGATACGGGCGAGAGCTTGTGCATCGATCGGGCGAGGGGCGGGCCCGGGATTGCTACCTGGAGTTACAACGAGGGTGTCAGTCCAGACCTGCTTCGCTTCGATACAGGCGGGCGGCCTCCACCAGCCAGTCGCGGAAGGCGCCGAGGGCGGCGGATTCGAGCTTGCGCTCGGGGATGATCAGGTAATAGGCCTTGTCGCTGCGGAAACTGTGGGGGTGGGCGACCACCAAGTGGCCGTCGGCGAGTTCGCGCTGGATAAGGAAGGGCGGGATCAGCGCCACGCCCATTTCGTGCATGGCGGCCTGGGCCAGCATGGAGAACAGCTCGTAGCGCGGCCCGCTGAGGTCGCGTGCGACGTTCATCCCCAATGAGCTGAACCACTGGCGCCAGGCGTAGGGCCGGGTGGTCTGCTGCAGCAGGGGCAGCCGCGCGATGGCCTCTGCATCCAGGCCGCTGCGCCCTTCCAGCAGTGTCGGGCTGCACACCGGCACCGAGTTTTCATGCATCAGGAAGTCGGCGCGGGTGCCGGACCATTCGGCATCGCCGAAATAGAGTGCTGCGTCGAAATCGGTATCGGCGAAGAGGAAGGGGCGGGTGCGGTTGGTCAGGTTGACCGTGACTTCCGGGTGCAGGCGCTGGAAGTCCTTCAGTCTGGGCAGCAGCCACTGGGTGCCGAAGGTGGGCACGATGGCCAGCTCCACCGTCATCGCCCCCTGCTGGCCCATCACCGCAAGGGTGTCGCGCTCCACCGCATCGAGTTGGGCGGCGATGCGCCGGGAATAGGCCAAGCCGGCCTCGGTGAGTTTCACCCCGCGTCGCGAGCGGCGGAACAGCTCCAGGCCGAGGAACTCCTCCAGGCCGGCGATCTGCCGGCAGATGGCACTCTGGGTGAGCGCCAGTTCCTCGGCTGCCTTGGTGAAACTCTGGTGGCGGGCGGCGGACTCGAAGGCGACCAGGGCGGCAGTGCTGGGGATCTTCCGGCGCATGCTGTACCTCAGCCTCACAATAAATGGCGTTAAAAGGGGCTGTTTGGCTCTACGGAGTGAGAAATTAGCACAACAACATGCGAAATCCTCGTTTGTCCGATTCCGCCTAGGCTGTCTAGGATGATCCAACACTAATAAGGCAGGGTCCTGAGACGGCCCGGCTCCCCGAACTTCGCTTATCGAGGACACTCCCATGGCTGCCAAAGCAAGCTTCAACTGGATCGACCCGCTGCTGCTGGACCAGCAGCTCACCGAAGAAGAGCGCATGGTGCGCGACAGCGCTCAGCAGTTCGCCCAGGATAAGCTCGCTCCGCGCGTGCTGGAGGCCTTCCGCCATGAGCAGACCGACCCGGCGATCTTCCGCGAGATGGGCGAAGTGGGCCTGCTCGGCGCCACCATCCCCGCCGAATACGGCGGCAGCGGCCTCAACTACGTGTGCTACGGCCTGATCGCCCGCGAAGTGGAGCGCGTCGACTCCGGCTACCGCTCGATGATGAGCGTGCAGTCGTCGCTGGTGATGGTGCCGATCAACGAGTTCGGCAACGAGGCCACCAAACAGAAGTACCTGCCCAAGCTGGCCAGCGGCGAATACATCGGTTGCTTCGGCCTGACCGAACCGAACCACGGCTCCGACCCGGGCTCGATGATCACCCGCGCGAAGAAGGTCGACGGCGGCTACCGCCTGTCCGGCGCCAAGATGTGGATCACCAACAGCCCGATCGCCGATGTGTTCGTGGTCTGGGCCAAAGATGATGCCGGCGAGATCCGCGGCTTCGTCCTCGAGAAGGGCTGGCAAGGCCTGTCGGCGCCGACCATCCACGGCAAGGTCGGCCTGCGCGCTTCGATCACCGGCGAGATCGTGATGGACAACGTCTTCGTCCCGGAAGAGAACGCCTTCCCCGACGTGCGCGGCCTGCGCGGCCCGTTCACCTGCCTGAACTCCGCCCGCTACGGCATCTCCTGGGGCGCCCTGGGCGCCGCCGAGGCCTGCTGGCACACCGCGCGCCAGTATGTGCTGGACCGTAACCAGTTCGGCCGTCCGCTGGCCGCCAACCAGCTGATCCAGAAGAAGCTGGCCGACATGCAGACCGAGATCACCCTGGCCCTGCAAGGCTGCCTGCGCCTGGGCCGGATGAAGGACGAAGGCACCGCGGCGGTGGAAATCACCTCGATCATGAAGCGCAACTCCTGCGGCAAGGCGCTGGACATCGCCCGCCTGGCCCGCGACATGCTGGGCGGCAACGGCATCTCCGACGAATTCGGCGTGGCCCGCCACCTGGTCAACCTGGAAGTGGTGAACACCTACGAGGGAACCCATGACGTCCACGCGCTGATCCTCGGTCGTGCCCAGACCGGCATCCAGGCGTTCTTCTGATCCCCGGCCGGGCCTCTCTCCTTTATATAGGAGCGGGGCCCACCTCTTCCCGCGAATTCAGGTGATCCCATGGCTGGCGCGCTCTCCCATATTCGTGTGCTCGACCTCTCCCGTGTATTGGCCGGCCCCTGGTCCGGTCAGATCCTCGCGGACCTGGGGGCCGAGGTCATCAAAGTCGAACGTCCTGGTTCCGGCGACGACACCCGCGCCTGGGGGCCGCCGTTCCTCAAGGACACCGATGGCCGGGACACCAGCGAAGCGGCCTACTTCCTCTCGGCCAACCGTAACAAGCAGTCGGTGACCATCGACTTCACCCGGCCTGAAGGGCAGAAACTGGTTCGCGAGCTGGCGGCAAAATCCGACATCCTCATCGAGAACTTCAAGGTAGGTGGTCTGGCGTCCTATGGACTGGACTACGAGTCGCTGAAGGCGATCAACCCGCGCCTCATCTATTGCTCCATTACCGGCTTCGGCCAGTTCGGTCCCTACGCCAAGCGCGCCGGTTACGACTTCATGATCCAGGGGCTGGGCGGGCTGATGAGCATCACCGGACGCTCTGACCAGGAAGAGGGCGCCGGACCGGTCAAGGTGGGGGTGGCGCTGACCGATATCCTCACCGGGCTCTATTCCTCGGTCGCCATGCTGGCCGCGCTGGCCTCGCGGGAGATCACCGGCAAGGGGCAACACATCGACATGGCGCTGCTGGACGTGCAGGTGGCTTGCCTGGCCAACCAGGCGATGAACTACCTGACCACTGGCAATCCGCCGCGCCGTCTGGGTAATGCCCATCCGAACATCGTGCCCTACCAGGATTTCCCCACAGCGGATGGCGATTTCATCCTCACCGTGGGTAACGACAGCCAGTTCCGCAAGTTTTGCGAGGTCGCCGGTCATCGGGAGTGGGCGGACGACCCGCGTTTTTCAACCAACAAGGCGCGGGTGGCTCACCGCGCCGAGCTGATACCGCTGATTCGCCAGGCCACCGTCTTCAAGACCACGGCCGAGTGGGTGAGCGCGCTGGAGGAAGTCGGCGTACCCTGCGGGCCCATCAATGACCTGGAGGCAGTCTTCGCCGATCCCCAGGTGCAGGCACGGGGGCTGCGCGTCGAGTTGGAGCATCCCCTGGCTGGCGTTGTGCCGCAGGTGGCCAGCCCATTGCGCCTCTCCGACACCCCGGTTGAATACCGGATGCCGCCGCCTCTTCTCGGCGAACATACCCAGGAAGTGCTCCAGCGTGTCCTGGGCCTGGCTGCCGAACAGGTGGATGCATTGCGCAACGCGGAAGTTATCTAGCCCTCTTCTTATATATAGGTACGAAGAGTCATTTGAAGATAATTTCAAAAAGGGGTTTACAGCCTTCCCGGCTCATGTAGAATGCGCGCCTCGCTGACGGGGACCGAGGTTCTCGAAAGCGATAAGCTGTTGAAACGAAAAGAAATTTTCAAAATACAGCTTGACGGCAAGGTGGGCTGCTGTAGAATGCGCCCCTCGCTGAAGCGACCCGGTCGCAGAAGCAGCAAGCGGTTGAGTAGAAAAGAAAATTTCGAAAAACAGCTTGACAGTAAGAAAGGCTGCTGTAGAATGCGCGGCCTCGGTTGAGACGAAAGACTTGATCGAAACGCTCTTTAACAACTGAATCAAGCAATTCGTGTGGGTGCTTGTGAGGTAAGACTGATAGTCAACTGATTATCAGCATCACAAGTAACACTCGTGAATTCGAGAGTTTATTTGCGAT